>JBEKCN010000082.1:0-8635 GCA_050014855.1 Streptosporangiaceae bacterium
AACGGGCCCTACGATTTCCTCGGCGTTGTCGCCGGCCCTTGGCAGCTGGCGTCGGGCGGATATGTCTCCTACCAGGTCGTCTCTTTGCCCGGCTGGCAGCAGGCATTCGGAGACAAGGCGCAGGAGCAGTTGGCCAAGGCGGCGGAGGCGCTTCGCCGCCGCACCATGTCTGGCGACGCCCGGGTTGAGGTGCTCCGCGAACTGGGGGCCGAACGTGGCGCTGCCGCTGAGCCTCGCGAGCCGGTACCTACCGCCGAGCGGCGCCAGCAGCCCGCCCAGCAGGCCGGGACGATAACAGTGGTAGAGCGCAAGGACGTTCCTAAAACCCCCCAGGTGGGCCGACGCGGCAAGGCGCAGCCCGCTGGTGTGGCCCGGCGCGCCGTCTCCGGGGCCGGGCCGAAAGTGCAGAAGGTCCCGGCGAAGTCGTAACCAGGCCTAACGCCAGGCGGGTCTCTAGTACGTCGACCGGAACCCGTGTGATGATCCGTGATCTTCGGCTTGCCTGCCGAGAGGATGGCTTCGGCCCCTTGATCTAGAAGGGATCGAAGCCATCCTCTCAGGTACGTCAGGTGCCGCAACACCTCCCGCCTCGCTGGGCTTAGGTGGCTGACCTTCCCGCACCACGGGCAGATCCGGGCCGAAGGCAACCCCCGGGCTTACCGGCGTCCTGTCGGACAGCGGCCTCAGTTGCGGTGTGGAGCAGTACCCGCGGCGAGCATGGCCACCGCAAGTGATGCCCGGGGGTTTGTGCCCTGCTTGAGATCTCCGCCCGTTCGGCAGCGCGCCGCCGGCCAACCGGAGCGGGCCGTCGCTCGGCTGCGCTCCGCCCGGGCAGACGGTGGTGTGGCCCGCCTTGTCGCCACCAGGGACGATTCACTCCCGAGACTCAAAGGAGTCTTCTGAGAACCAGCCCTGGGAGCCCGATTCTCCCGGCGATAAGCCTCTTCTGCTGAAAAGGGGAACCAACATGCGAGAACTTCTTCCGCCTGGCGGACAGCGCAAGGAAAGAACTGCAGAACAGATAACTGCGGCGCGTCCTGCCGGGTTTGACTATCCGGCTACCCATGCCGGCGCCGTCGGCAATGTCGCGGTCTATTACGACCCGGCACTTGGCACGCCGGGATCATCACTCGCCACCGATATGCTGAATGTTGTCACCGCCCCCTACGATGACATGCAGAATTTCTTTGGCATTTCCGGGGCGGCTGTTGACGTCATCATCGCACCTCTGAGTGGGAATAATGATGGTTCGGGCGGCGCGTATCACTATGGATGCGACTTCACTACAGGCGGCCAGATGTACCTCGACGCGACGTTCGCAAGCACGGCAGTCGACCCCCTGAACCTCGAGGTTGCCCTGTACGTGGCCGAATTGAGTGAATGTTTCATGGGCCCGCAACGCGGCGGATGGGACTGCGGATTCAGCAATGGCGAGGGGCTGTCGCGCTTCTGCGCCGAGCAGGAAACGCCCGCGGGTACGTTGAGCGCGTTCGTCACAGGACCAGCCTGGGCGCAAGCAGGTTTCCCGGACTGGGTTACGCAAACCGAGCAGACCGACCAGGATGCTGTGTCGACCGGGTGCTCCATCGTTTACATCTACTGGATGCGTTCGCTCGGGTACACGATTCCGCAGATCGTCCAGGCGGCTGGCCCGACGCTGTCGGCCAACTACCAGGCCTTGACCGGCCAGCGCTCGGCTTATCAGGATTTGCTAGCGGCAATGTCGGGGCTGTCAGTTACGTCTGACAACCCGTTCTACTCCAACCGGACTTCGTGACGTTCATGGTTGGCCGGCTTGCCGCTGGTAAAAGAAATGGCGGGCGGCCAGAACATTCCGTCGCCCGCCATTTACTGAGCCTTGCCCCCAATGGCAGTCGGTGGCTGGCATACGCGGATAGATCCCGAACCCATGTACCTTGGGCTATCGGGGGCAGGGAGTTGTCAGCTGATCACTTGCGCCGCAGCGGGGCGTATTGATCCCGGTGCTCCTAGTGGCGATTTCCGCCTGACCGGGTGATAAAGCGGGTACGGGGTATCCACTTAACCGGAGCAACGCAGATCAGCGACGCGCCAGAGCAGCCAGGGAGACGGGCTCTTTCACTCCGTGACCAGCGCGAACGTCGGCCGCAGCGGTAGGGCACTCCGGTTAATGGATAGCCCGGAAGCGGGTTATCACCCGGTCCGTGTGACTGAGCACCGAGTTTGGCATTTGGGCATCGAGTTTGGCAGTCGCTTCGGTTGCGGTCCCGCCTCGATGTTGTGACTTTGCACGCTGTTCGGCGGGCGCTTGGGGATCGGGGCTGGCATCCGCTTCGTCCAGAGCACCCCGCCGACACCATGAACACGAAACCCCGCCCGGCGCCGCCGGGCGGGGTTTCTGCTGTCGCGCACACGCTCACCGCTAGTGACGCCGCCACGCTAACGCTGAGCGCGGAACACGCGGTGCAGTGAGACGTGGCATTGGGTTTTCCTCAGCCGTCATACCAGGCGTCCTGGATCAGGCCGTTCCCGTCGCGGTAGCACGTGTGCATCTGGTTGTTGTACTCCACCACCGCCGGGTCACCCGCCGCCGCCGGGCCGTGCGTCAGGCCGCCCCCGTTGAGCTGCTGCACGTTCCAGTGCCCCTGGCCGTCATACCAGGCGTCCTGGATCAGGCCGTTCCCGTCGCGGTAGCACGTGTGCATCTGGTTGTTGTACTCCACCACCGCCGCGTCACCCGCCGCCGCCGGGGCCCGCGTCAGGCCGCCCCCGTTGAGCTGCTGCACATTCCACAGATCGCGGGTCACCGTAGTGGGCTGCCTGAGCCACGCCTCCTGCGTGATAGCGATCATGGAGGGCACGTCGATGATCCCAACGGAATCCCACGTGAACATCGCATAGCCCGGCTGCGCCCCGTCGATTCCCGCGGGCACCTGGACGCCCAGCTGTTGTGCCAGCCAGGATATGGACCCATAGCCGCACAACGAGACGCTGTGATCCTCGTTGCCGTCGTCCTTAAATCCCGTTGCGAACCACCCGGATACACCGCCTGTCGCACCACCGCCTGCCGCCCACCAGGTGTTATTGAGCTGGTCCCCTGCGACGCCGAGCTTGACGGGCCCCTCGGAAATGGCGCTCTCAAGAGTTCCAGCGTTCGTCCAGTCTACAGAATAGTAGGGGCCGTCGTCATAAGTGAGCGGATCCTCAGGAAATCCGTCGTTCTGCATCCACGTCATGACCTGGGTGATAGAGGCGCCATTGAGTACCCCATGTTTCGTCGCCCACGTAATAACCTCGTCATCCGAGACAAATACCTCAGGATTGTTGCATGCCTTGGCGAACGCTTCTTCCGCTGTTACGCAGTCGCCGTTGTCGTAGTTCCCCCAAAACGAGATCTGCTTGGGAATCACGATAGAGTTGGGTGCCGCCCCTACGCGAGCGGAGTAGGGCACTGCAGCGGCGAGCACGTTTCTGGGAGTCGGGATAAGACCACGCTTCGGGAATTGGTTCGGCATCATGTGACTGTCCTCTCGCATTGACTTGAAGTTTGATAAGTTTCTCGCTTGGATCGAAAGGCGCTGGGCCGGGGTTAGCATTTTTTCTCACTCTCGGCGTCCGTCGGCCGATCTGGGCTTCCTTCCGGGCAGTCCTCTCTCTCGCCCATGTCAGGGATATACGGCTTCGCCTTCTCAATTTCCGACTTCGGTGTGGGGAACGCGCCTCTCTTAGGCCCAGCAGGCTTAATCGGTTTCGGTGGATTGCCAGGCGATTCATCGGGATCCGACATATTGGTCATTTGAACGCAGCTCCTCCTTTCCGCGGACGGCTGTTCGGTCACCCCGGGGCCAGTAGCACTCGGCAGGCACCAGTGGTTGTAGGAGGAGTCGGGGGACTTGTGTCCGCACTGCCCCAGCGGTTCTTCTTCCCGGGTCAGGTGCTCGAAGGTCAGCTGGCTGGCCCGGATCAGGCCTTTGCGGGACTCCCTGCATGATCACCTCCCGGTCGTCTGTGGGTGGTTCCCGTCGACGCGTACTGACTCGAGCACCCGTTCGACCGGAACCCCCGCTCTGTGGCTAGCCGCTCGCACCGCTGTTTCTTGGCCTTCGAAGAGGCAGAAGACGGTCTCGTCGGCCGGCACGAGGATGGCGGTGAGGAAGTTGACGTCGTGACCCTGGCGGCGGATCTCAGCAGCGGCTTGGACGGCTCGGTGGGCGGCGTCGGCCACCGCCTGTTCGGTCACCCCGGGCCAGTAGCACTCGACCAGGTACCCCCTCGCCCCGTCGCCCTTTGACACAGCAAAAGTCTGGCCCCGCCCGGGCAGGAAGGAATCGGGTGTTTCCCTACGTTTGCGGGGGCTGGGACCCTATGAATCTCGTGGTGGCAAGCTGAGCGCCGAGTTCGGCGCGGGAACGCACCCCGACCTTGCGGTAGATGCGGGCCAGGTTGGCCTCGACGGTCTTCGGGCTGATGAACAGCTGCGCGGCGACCTCCCGGTTGGTCCGGCCCGCCGCGGCGAGTTCGGCCACCCGTTGCTCCGAGGAAGTCAGCTGGGCCGGGGCGGAGCGCCGCAGGCCCACCCGGGCCAGCTCGGTGCGGGCCCGCTCGGCCCACAGGGCCGCTCCCATCTGCTCGAAGGCGTCCTGCGCCCGCCGGAGGTAACCGGCCGCCACGGTCTTCCTGCGCTGACGCCGCTCGATCTGGCCGGCGACGAGGAGGGTCCGGGCCGACTCGATGGCGAGCTCGAGGCCGGCGCATCTGCCGACCGCCTCACCGGCCTTGGCGGCCGCCCCCTCGCCGTCCCCCCGGGCAGCGAGGAGCAGGGCGCGGCAGCGTGCCGCCCGCATCAGCGCCCAGGGACGCCGATGCCGCCCGGCCGCCTCCTCGAATGCCTCGGTCAGGCCCGCGGCCCGGTCCAGGCGGCCCAGCCCGATGAGGGCTTCGATCTCATCGGGGACGAAGAACGCGAGGATCGGCTCGGGGATATGGGTCTCGAACGGCGCAGCGAGCGGCGCCAGGGCGGCGTCCGCGGCCAGGGGGTCGTCCTGGGACAGGGCCAGGATGGCGAGGGCCCAGCTGGCCCACCGCACCGCCAGGCCGTAGCCGGTGCGGGCGGCCAGCGCGATAGCCTCCCCGGCTCTGGCTTTGGTCAATGCCGTCTCGCCCCGGTAGGCCGAGGTCACCGCCGCGAAGCCGAGCACCTGGCAGCGCAGCGAGTCGCTCTCGATCCGCGCCGCAGTCTCGATCGCCTCCTGCGCATAGGCGCCGGCCAGCTCCAGGTCGCCCCGCCAGCAGGCCGACCAGCCCAGTGCATAGGACACCACCGGCAGCTCGCCCTCCTCACCCTGCTCGAGGATGCGTTCGCGCAGCGGCAGCAGCAGCTGCTCGCAACGGCCCAGACGTCCCTCATACAGGGCCAGGTGGGCAGCGATTAAACTTGGACGCACCAAGGCCGGGACTTGGTGAAAGGGGTCCTCCAGCCGCAGCGCGGTCTCCACCTTCGCTTGGTCGATGCCATGCCCCAGCAGGCAGCCGGCCATGGCCGCCACGGCGAGGGCCTCCGCCACCGATGCAGGATCGGCGCCCAGGTCGGCGAGGGCAAGCGCCCGGCCCGCATGGTCCGCCGCGCCGGCGAAGTCAGCCCGGGAGACCATGGCGAAGGTCAGGCTGAGCTCGATCGTCAGCCGCAGGCCCCGGTCGTCCCCGGCGTGGCCGAGCGCCTGCTGCAACGCGGCGACCGCCTTGTCGAAGCTGTCCTCGTTGTAGTGAATCTCCCCTAGCAGCCGGAGCGCACCGGCCCGGACCAGGCCCTCAGGCTCTTCTGCCAGCACCGCCAGGAGCAGCTCGCGGCCGTGACGCAGCTGGCCGGCGTGAAAGCGGTACTCGGCCGCCTTGATCGTGCGCCGCTGACGATCAGGGCTCCGCTGCAGCGATGTCAGGACCCGGGCGTGCTCGGCCAGGTCAGCGGCGACCTCGGGCGCGCCCCGCCGCCGGGCGTGCTCGGCGGCTGCGTCCAGCGCACCGGCCACCCCCTCTTCGGGTCCCTCCGCCCCCAGCGCCCGGTGGCGGGCCTGCTCCTCGATGCCGGTGATCAGCGGGACGAGCCGGCGGTGCGCCAGGCGGCGCTGGCCCGGCGACGCCGAGGAGTACAGGCCCGCGGCGAACAGCGGATGGGCGAAGCGGACCTGGGCCCCCTCCAGGGTGACGATCCCGGCCGCCACGGCGGCTTCGATGGGATCCTCGGGCGTGGTGCCCGGGCTGGCCGCCGACCTGACCAGCTCCACGGTGGGCGAGGCCGCCACAGCCGCTAAGAGCAGCGCCTCCCGGGTCCGCCTGGGCAGGCCCGCGAGGCGGTCCTCGACGACCCGGCGCAGATCCTCCGGCAGGGTCAGGTCCGCCGCGCCCGGGAGGTCCTCGGGGAGACAGCGGGCCAGTTCCAGGGCGTAGAACGGATTCCCGCCCGCGACCCGGGCGATCCGGGCCAGCGTCCGATGCGGGAACGAGCGCCCAAGCTCCCTTTTGAGGACCTGCTGCAGCGCCCCCAGGCTCAGCGGCCCCAGCACGTGACGGGCGCAACGGCCGGCAGGAAGGGCCCGCCCCAGGTCCAGCCTCACCCCAGCGGCGCGATCTGCCGGCGGGTTCCCGGCGCCGGCACGCTCGCACGCCACCACGCCCACCGGCAGCCCGCCCAGGCGGCGCAACGCGAAGTCGAGCACCCGGGCGGAGGAAGCATCCAGCCATTGAAGATCATCGATAGCAAGCACGACGGGACCCCTCGCCGCCGCCATCCGCAGCCCCGACAAGGTGGCGGCACAAAC
Organism: Streptosporangiaceae bacterium; assembly: GCA_050014855.1. Classification (GTDB taxonomy): domain Bacteria; phylum Actinomycetota; class Actinomycetes; order Streptosporangiales; family Streptosporangiaceae; genus Bog-532. The sequence goes on from JBEKCN010000082.1 coordinate 6,795, forward strand.
GGCCCGCTGATCAAGCGGACGGCCCGGCTCCTCCAACAGCAACACGACCGCAAGAGCATGGCGCTGCGGCTCCGGCAGAGCGGGCAGCAGCTCATCCACCACCGGAGCCAGAAGATCGGCCAGCGCGGCGAACCCGAGCTCGGCCTCCGCCTCCACCGGGTGCGCGGACAGCACCACGGCCGAGGCGGCCCGCGCCCGCTCGGCCGCCGCCAGCAACACCGTCGTCTTGCCGATGCCCGGTTCCCCCGCAAAGACGACAGCGGCCGGGCCGTCCGCCAGCTGCGCCAGCAGTGCGGCCACGTACCCGAGCTCCCCATCCCGCCCGATCACATCCCCCGGCCACGACATCGCTGTTACACCGTCCGGTGACCGGGGCAATGATGGCATTCCTGCCGTAGCAGCCGTCGGCGTGGCGGACCGCAAGCCGCGGCAGCCGGCCAGGGCGCTGACGCCGCCTCAGTCATCGGACAGTTCCTTCCTGATGGAGCGATGCCTGGCTAGCTGCACCATTTCCTGCCAGGCGATCCGATTGGTAGCGGTGACATCCCAATCGCACCAGGCGATGGTCTCGGAGTCGCGCCACAGGACGGCCTCGCCTTGCGTAGTCCCGGCGGCAACGGCAATGCGCCAGATACCAAACCGGAGCACCGCATGATCCCCGCTGATACACCCTGCCAAGAAAGAACCGCCGCTGACCGAGGCTGGTGTGGCCGACGGGCATGTTCCGTCTGTTCCTCGAGATTCATCCGGACGAAGCCTCCAGCTACCTGTCCGGGCGCGAGCCAGACGGATCCCCATTGCAATCCTGGAAATGGCAAGAGCCTTAAGCCGACCGCAAGCTGCCTGGGCAGGACCGGTATCCCGCACCTGCCTCCTGTCTCTGTCATGACGGGCCAGCGAGCTCGGTACTGCATGCTCATGCAGCGCAAACAGGTGGGCTTATTTCCTCGCACTTATTTCCCTCGACCACGCGCAGGGCAGCATGTCCGTTAGGGGATCCCCCAGCGGACACCTCGCCGCCGGGCTTACCCGCAGGCCGCGGCCTGGGCCTGCGGTGTCGCAGATACCCCGTCCGGTGAAAATGTCGAATGTCGGGGGCTATCCGTACGCTCCCGGTCATGAGTGGGACCTTGATCGGTTACGCCCGCTGCTCCACAGACGCCCAGGACCTCACCGCGCAGTGCGACCGGCTGCAGGAGCTCGGCGTCGCGGAAGAGCGCGTCTATCTCGACCACGGGCTGACAGGCACCAACCGCAAGCGCCCCGGCCTGGACCAGGCCCTGGCAAGCGCCCCGGCCTGGACCAGGCCCTGGCTGCCGTCCGCGCCGGCGACACGCTCGTGGTACCGAAACTTGACCGGCTCGCCCGGTCAGTGCCCGACGCCCGCGCGATCGGCGACGACCTGGCCGCCCGCGGCAGCAAGCTGTCGCTCGGCGGGCGGGTCTACGACCCGGCCGACCCGATCGGCAAGATGTTCTTCAACATCCTGGCCACCTTCGCCGAGTTCGAGGTCGGCCTGCTGCGGATGCGGACCCGCGAGGGCATGGCCGTCGCCCGCGCCAAAGGCAAGCTGCGCGGCAAGCAGCCGAAGCTGTCGGCCAGGCAGCAGCGCGAGCTGGCGCCGATGGCCGGCGCCGGCGAGTACACCATCGCCGACCTCGCCGAGGTGTTCACCGTCTCCCGCGCCACCGTCTACCGCACCCTCCAGCGATCCCCGGCAGCAGGCTCGGCCAGGTAAACGGATCGGCCGCCACCTCGCGCCGCGGAACAGCCTCAAGGGTCCCGGATCTCCACAGCCAGAGCGCTACCGCTAATTCCTGCACGGTCCTTCCCCGGACCCC
>JBEKCN010000083.1:0-8617 GCA_050014855.1 Streptosporangiaceae bacterium
GACGTCATCGGCAAGACGTTGCTGGTCATCTGATGGCACTCGACCAAGCATCGCGAGAGTATCTGGCCGGCCAGACCCGCGGACGACTGGCCACGGTCGGTCTCGACGGCACACCGCAGAACAAGCCCGTCGGCTTCACCTATAACGCCGAACTCGGGACCATCGACATCGCTGGGTTCAACATGGACACCTCAGCGAAGTACCGAAACGTCGGCATTAACCCGAACGTGGCCTTTGTGGTCGACGACGCCGTCTCGGAGGGAGCAGCAGGAATGCGCTTCGTAGAGGTCCGCGGCCGGGCGGAGCGCGTCTCGGTCGAGCCACCACCATCGGTGGGCCTGAGCCCACACATCATCCGCGTCCATCCTCGTCGGGTGATCAGCATGAACATTGATCCGGACCATGCGGGCTTCCAGACAGTCGATGTCGGAACTGTTCCAGACGAACCCGAGGCGATCCGCCCGTCGCTCGGCACCAACAATGCCTTCGCACGGCAGGCACTCGAGGCGGCGACCGACCTCGTTGAGGAGCTCCAGGCAGGCTGGGACCAGCATGACGCCGACCTCACCAACCGGCACTTCGCCAATGACATCCTGTGGGGCAGCCCCTTCGGTGTCACCCTGCAGGGCTACGAACAGCTGCACGCCACCCACGTCCGCCTGAAACAGCAGGCGAGGGGCGGCGCCTCGTCGCGCTACGAGATCGTTCAGGTCCTTGCCATCGCCCCGAACGTCGCCGTCGCCCATGTCCGGCGCGTCGCGCTCGACCCTGCCGGCCACCCGCTCGAACCAACTTCCGATGTCACAGGTCCGTTCTCGGAGATGGCGCTCTACGTCCTGGTACGCCGCGATCGAACGTGGTGGCTTGCCGCCGGGCAGAACACCCCCGTGCGTCCCCAACCGACCTGACCACAACGCACGCCCGGTAGGCACGATTTCCGGGTATCGCAGAGCGCCCGAATGCGGAACCTCATACGGGACACCTCACGTCGGAGGGGACGCCGGCGAGAGGCCGTCCCGTAAGACCCGCACGGGTGAAGATTCCCACATGGGCGCCCTATACGTAACACCGGACAGACCACTGCGGGCTCCTTCCGCAGCCCCAAGCGCGGAAGGTCCCCCTGTAACACCCTGACTTTGCCGATGCTCAAGACGGCTTCCCCGGTACTGCCAGTGCGTTGCATCAGGGCGGCGCCGTACAACTGAAGCGCGACTGCGCCGGGACCAGGGAGGGAATCGGCTAGCCAGCCAGGACGGTGGTGGTCCGCTGTGCCCGGGACCGCTCGGTCGTAAGCCAAGAGGGGCTGGAGAAACGGAATCGTCACGACTTGGCGCGCCGATCATCCAGTTCTCGGGCCGGGCCAGTGCCCGGTCGTATTTTCTTGCAGGGGATCGCGTCAGGTTCGTTCCTGGCCAGGTCGCAGGATGGCGTGCAGGGGAACTCACGACCGCCGGCGCTCTGGAGCGTCCAGGGGCTGGCCTTCCAGGGCCGGGTCCTGGAAGGCGCGCGTTGGTAGCATCGGGGCGTGCCTGGACTGTTTGCCGATGAGCAGTTGGCCGCGTTTGTGTCGCAGATGCCGCCGCCGTTGGCCGGGCTCGATGTGGCTGCGACGCGTGAAGGGATCGCGCAGCGCGCCCGGGAGCGCTCGCGCGGGCCGGAGATGCATGCGGTGCGCGAGTTGCGGATCGGCCAGATCCCGGCGCGTCTGTATCGCTCCGTCGCCAGGCGCACGCCGCTTGTCGTCTACCTGCACGGCGGCGGCTGGACGATAGGCAGCCTTGAGACTCACGACAGGATGTGCCGCCGGCTTGCGGGCGGCTGCGGGGCCGCAGTGCTCGCGATCGGCTACCGGCTGGCGCCCGAGCACCCGTGGCCGGCGTCAGTCGAGGACGCCGTGGCCGCACTGTGCTGGGTCGCTTCTGCGCCGCCGGAACTCGGCGAGATGCCGGACGCGGTAGCCGTGGCGGGCGACAGCGCCGGCGGCACACTCGCCGCGCTGGCTTGCCTGCGTCTGCGCGATGAGCATCCTGCCGCGCTACCTGGCCTGCAGGTACTGCTCTACGCGAACACCGACCTGACCGGTGCCCAGCCCTCCATGCGTGAGAAGGCAGCCGGCTGGGGCCTGGACGCCGACACGGTCCGGTTCTTCAATTCCCAGTGGGTGCCGGACCGCACGCGGTGGTCTGACCCTGGTGTCAGTCCGCTGCACGCCCCCGACCTCTCCGGACTGCCCGGCGCGCTGATCGTCACCGCCGAACACGACCCCCTGCGAGACGAGTCGGAGGCCTATGCACGCCGCCTGCGTGACGCAGGCATCGATGTCGAACTGCGGCGTGAACCCGGCCTGATCCACAACTTCATGCTGCTGGACGAGGTCTCCCCCGCCTGCGCTGCGGCCGCCGGCCGAGTCGCGGCCGACCTACGCGCCCGCCTGCACGCGTCCTGAAGCCGACGCCGGGTACGTCCTGGCGGCCAGCGGCGTCCGGACTGCTTGAGGAGGACTGCCCGAGCGGCCGTCGGCCTGGGCGTGGGGCCGGTCGGGTTGCGCGGCCTGGCGCAGGAGCGCGCTGAGGCGCGGACGGTAGATTGATATCGCCCGGCCACGAAGGATGCTTATGCACCTGCGAGTCCTTGCCATCAACGTGTGGAACACCGCAGGCGACCCTCGTCGCATCGATCTGCTCAACAGCGGGATCCGGCGAATCGCGCCCGACCTTGTGGCGTTCGAGGAAGTCATCCAGAGTCCTGAGCGAAAGCAGCTGGAGGAGCTTCTCCAGGGAACGGGACTCCACGGCACTCATCAGGCCGACGTTATGGCATCGACCCCGCCCTGAGTAGACCGTTACGGAGGGAGCGCCGTAGCCACCCGATGGCCGCACCGCGTCGCCGAGGTAGTCGATCCGCGATTGCCTGATGCGATGGATGTTCCCTGGGCCACAATGGCCGTCTCGGTCCCGGTCCCTGACGAAGGTGAGCTTTTCGAGCACCTCGCCGGCCAGGCGGCGCATCCGTTCCTCGCCGGCATCGAGCCGCCGCAGCAACGCCGGGTGCCCGATTGCCTGCAGCGGAGCTTCGCGCTCTTCGAAGCCTCGCGTCTGCGGCACCGGATCGCCTTGCAGGAACGGTTCGAGATGGCGGATGACCTCGACGGCGATGTCAGCGACGTGCGCGGCGATCTCGTGGGTGGTCCATCCGTCGCAGGCGCTCACCGCATCGGGCGCGGTCTGGTCGATCGCCGTTAGGAACGCGCCCGCCTCGCGGCTTCGCTCGATCACTGCGCCCTCTCGTTCCGTTCCCAGCCCGCCACCGCTGCCGATGCTAGAGGCAACCTGCTGCGACCATGACCGAATCATCCCCAACCAGGCAGCGGCGGGCTCTGATAGCCGCTTGTCAGTGCGCCCAGCCGGCAATCCCGGTAACGGATCGGCGAGCGACACGCCGGACGACGAGTCGTACCGGTGCGATCAGCCTTGTGTCGCAAGGTCAGCGGGGACGCACTCGTGCCGGCAACCTACTCGCTGGGGCCCGCGGCCCTGCGTTTGTAAACTGCACGAAAGATGAACCCGATGGTGACGCAATGGCGGCCACCACGATCCCGCCGATGATCGAGGCGACCGCCGAGGCCCCGGTCGCGAAGGCAATGACGAAGTAGATCACTCCGGCGACGATGCCCGGGATCACAACACTGGTCATGGAGGCATTGATCTTCATGGCGACAGCCCCTCTCGCTGCGCGCGCTATCTAGCCCCCGCATGCAGGCTACTGCGGATCGATCACCGCGAAGGGGATGACGGGTCGTGCATTCGCTGACGTAGGCCTGTCCGCAGTCGACGCCTGTGGACGCCCAAGCCAGGGGTAGGCGTACAAAATACCTAATCTGCGCGCCTCGGCTGGTGAATGCCGAGGCAGCCGTGGCCGTTCCGAACGGCGGCTCTTTGCGCGGGCGCGCGAAGACTCAGGTCGCTCTCCATGACGGGCTTCCCGTCGGCCTCCGTCCCCGGCTGGAACAGTTCACGGCTGCCGACTGACTATGTGGGCATGGCCGATGTCTCGCGCCGTGCCCGTGGCCCTCGACCCTGTCCGGTCGAGTAGGGAGGCCGCTTTGCAGCGGCCTCCCTCTCTCAGAACCCGGCGTGCCACTCGTCGCGGCACCGGGCTCAAGCAGCCCGCATGGGCGGGCAGTCTCTGCGTCAGCTAGCCGTTCCTGCTGGCTCGCCGTCTGGCTGTCGGCGTGCGCAGCGGGTGTGCACGAGGCGGTTGATGCTCCGGCCACCGGTGCACACGGAGCTGGCCTGGAAGGTCAGCGTCGCGCGCAGGGATGCGTACCAGGTTTCCGCCTGGAGAGCGGAGTCCGGGCGGCTGGTGGTGTCGAGCAGCTGGCTCCCGCATAGGTGGCAGAGTCCTTTCTGGGCACGGATCGCTATGGTCCAGGACTCTGCTAGCTGGGGGGCGGGCTGCTTGCGTCTGCGGTCGGCCCAGTACTGGGTGAGGGCGGGGTCATCGGGGGATGACCTGCCGGTGACCACGACGTGCCGGACGATCTTTGTCCAGGCGTATCGGTGGAGGTAGGCGCCGCTTTGGCGGTCGCCGAAGACCCACTGGTCGTTCCTGGACTTGTTGAACGCGCCGAAGTAGCGGGTGGTGACCCACTTGCGGCCCTTATGGGGGTGCCTGCGGCGAGCCCAGGTGTAGGTGTGCCGCCACAGGTGGTGGTCCAGGGAGACGTAAGCCTTCTTGGACACGCCGGTCCGGTGGTAGTTGGCTTGGCCCCGGATGATCGGGTTCAGCCGCCTGATCACTGCCTCGGTGGTGGCGCCGCGCAGGTCGCGCAGCTCGTGCCCGAGTCTCCGCCGGATTTTCCTCAGTGCGTCCTTGCTGGGCTTGATGAGTACCTTCGTGCCGTCCCTGGTGGGGTAGCGGCGTATATTGAAGGAGAGGAAATCGAATCCCTGGTCAAGGTGTGCGATTCGCGTCTTTCCCTGGTTGAGGGAAAGTCCTCTTGGTTTCAGCCAGGTGCTCAGCTTTCCGCGGACCGCCTCGGCCTGCTCGCGGCTGTGGCACAGGGCCACGAAATCATCCGCGTAGGTGATAACGGCCGGGGTGCCGGGCTTAGCGTGACAGTTCTTGTCGTAGCGTGCTCCGGCAGCTTCTTCCATTCCCTGCATGGCGATATTGAGGAGCAGCGGTGATATCACTCCGCCCTGAGGGGTTCCCTCTTTGGTGGGAGCGTACCGGCCCCGGTCGACCACTCCTGCTTTCAGCCATTCGCGGATTTGCTCCCTGGCGGGGAACGTCCCGATTGCCTCTAGCAGAAAATTGTGGTCGATGCGATCGAATGCGGCTTTCAGGTCCGCGTCGAGTATCCACACGCGCTTGGATGCCTTACGGCTCACCGCGTTGAAGATAGCCTCGATCGCGTCATGGCAGCCACGGCCCGGCCGGAACCCGAACTGTCTCGGGTCCAGCCTGGCCTCCCACTCGGGTTCCAGTGCATTACGTACCCTAGCCTGCTGGGCGCGATCAGCGATGGAAGGAATCCCGAGTGGGCGTTCCCCGCCTTTTTTCGGTATGTGCACCCGCCGCACCGGCAGCGCCGTCCGGGGACCGCCATGGCGGTGCAAGTACCCCGCCAGCTCGGCCCGGGTACGGGAGGTCAGCGCGACCTGCCCGTCGACGCCAGGGGTGCGGTGGCCGGTGTTGCGCTGGCTCACCTGCCGCACGCTGACCAGCGTGTTAGCTCGGCTGCGCAGCATGAGCTTCTGCAGATTGCGGACCTGCGCTAGGTCGCCTGCCTGCGCCGCCTTGAAGATCCTCCGCCGTAGCCGCCGTACCTGGCCTTCCTGGGCGCGCCAGTTGATGGCGTCCCAGTCAGCCAGGTCCCCGGGTCCGTTCACCACGGGCCGGGACATGCAGACAGCCGCGATATCAATCGCGGTCGCCGTCGTATCCTGGGCCATGGCGCCTAACTTGTCCCTATGGTTCTGGCGTTTCGTTGGCGTTGATTCGTCAAAGGGCCACCCGGTTCACGTCAGCTCCCTTTCGGGCCCAGGCACAGGGCCTGGTATGCGGCCAGTTATACGGGCACGGCCGTATCTGGAGGGTCCGGTCATGCACACCCGCTTTCCTGCTGCCTTTCGGCTGCCGCCGTTTGCTTCTTGAGCCGTCCTGTTCCCGCCACGGATTCCGCGCTGCTGCCTACCGGCAGGCGGTCATTCCTGCCGGACCGTGACAAGGTTCCCACGTTTCACACATCCGAGTTGCGTCCGGTGCCGGGCGCTCCCTCTACCCCGGGGCCGTGGTGCTCTCCTGGCCGTCTTGCCGAAGACAGCCAGCACTGCCGCATCCCAGCGGCTGGCCCTATACCCCAGAAACACACTCCATCGCCGGGGCTCCGCATTACGAGGCTTGACCGGGAGTTCACATCATTCACCCCTTTTCCGGACTTCCCCTCACCTGTCGCCAGCGGATGGATCACCAGCCCTTGGGCTTCCTCCCGGAGCTTCACACCCCACGGCGCAGACAGTCCGCAGCGCATGCCGGAAGCGGGGACGGGTGCTGAGCACTCACCCGGAACTAATCGTCGATCACTTGACCCTCCATTCGGTTAGTTCACTCGAAACGTGCGACCTCGTGTCGCAACGGCAGTTGAGGACGTTCACCCCAAGCGCGGGGAGGTATAAATATACGGCCAGGCTGATCGTCCATTGGGGCATGTTAGGGTTCCCGCAGGCGGGGCGCACTGCTGTGACCAAGGGGCGGGACATGGAACACTGGACGGATTTCGGCGTGGGCCAGCTTCCCTCCTTTTCGGCGCGCAAGAGGGTTGAGTTCCCGCCGCCATTCGAGGCGCTTTTCGGTGAACTGGCCGGTACCGTCCAGCGGCCGCTGCAGGGTCTCACCTCGGACGGTACCGTGCAAGCTGGGCTGTTCCCCCTTCGGTCGACCGGTGTGAGCACGGCGCCGATCACGGACGCTGCGAGCCGTTTCCTCGGTGCGCTCAGCGCTGAGCAGCGCCAGCGGGCTGTGTTTCCTCTCGAGGCTGAAGAGCGTCGGATGTGGTTGAACATCCATCCTTTCGTGTTCCGCCACGGCGTGATGCTGGAGGATCTGCCGCCCGCGACCCGTCAGCTCGGACTGGGGCTGCTCGAAGCCAGCCTGTCGGCTCGGGGCTTCGCTCAGGCCCGCGACATCATGCGACTGAACCGCCTCCTCGCCGAGGTGACAGGATTTCCCGACGACTTCGGCGAGTGGCCGTACTTCCTGTCCTTCTATGGTGAGCCCAGCGCCGAACGGCCGTGGGCTTGGCAGATCGACGGCCACCACCTTTGCCTCAATGGCACCGTTATCGGTGACCAGTTCCTGCTGACACCGGGTTTCATGGGCTCAGAACCGTGTCAGGTGTTCGACGGCCCGCTGGCCGGCACGATGGTCTTCACCGCTGAGGAGCGGGCTGGCCTGGATCTCATCCGCTCGCTTGATGACCGGCAGGCGGCCCAGGCTGTCCAGCGGCCGTCGATCTATCCCGATGACCTCCCCCCGGAGTTGCAGGACCCCCTCGACGGCCGGATCCAGGCCGGTGCGTTCCGGGGAGACAACGCCGTGGTTGCTTATGCGGGTGTCTGCGCCGCTGACCTGACCGGTATCCAGCGCCGGTGCCTGCGGGCTCTGGTCGCCGCCTATGTCGGCTGGACGTCCGAGGGCCACTCCGGGGTGAAGATGTCCGAAGTGGATCAGCATTTGGATGAGACCTACTTCGCCTGGATGGGTGCGGTCGCCGATGATGGCCCCTTCTACTACCGGGTCCATAGCCCGGTCGTGCTCATCGAGTTCGATCACCATCCTGGCGTCGCGTTCGACAATGTCATGCCATCACGCAATCACATTCACACCATCATCCGCACGCCAAACGGCGGCGACTACGGTCTCGATCTACTCCGCCAGCATCACGAGCGGTACGACCACAGCACCGGGATCCACACCGCCCGGCCATAACACCTGGGGCTTCCGTTCTATTCACCTATACGAATAGGTGGCGCAGCAATTTGCGGCTGCGACGTCAGCCCGCCGGCTCAATTATGGAAGATTGTGCATGGCTGTGCATAAATACGCGCATAGGCAAGGGACTGCCAACCTTGTCAGCCGGAACTACTTGGGAAGTGCTGTGAGCGCTCACAAGTCTGCCTTGATGCCAACGCACCGGACAGGCGATCGTGTTCCGATTAGGTCACTACTGCCCTGCGATCGTGACAGACCTCATGCTTGAGCGCAGTTGGGATTAGCCAGGCCCATCCGTTATGAGCGTGCGCCCCTACAAGATGCTGCCTGGCCATGGTGTCGCACGCCCGTACCGGGGCCAGTTGGCTCGGCTAAGGGTAGTTCGTTGACCTGGCCGACCCGCCCGGACGATGGCCTTCTGCCCTCTTTCCGGGTTCCCGGTGACGTCTTGCGGGGATGCCGGGTGCGACCGGCAGGTCCCGCCAGCCGGGCCAGGCATGATCGAGGCCGTCTTCGGCGGCCGGGTTCTTGCGTCAAGGTCTCCGCCAACCCGGACTGCAGCTGGATGTTCTACGACCACACCCTGAACCGGTCCCGGCGATTCTGTTCCGCTAGCTCCTGC
>JBEKCN010000084.1:0-8611 GCA_050014855.1 Streptosporangiaceae bacterium
CTCCGGCCGGCGGCAGCCGGTCCCGTGGCTCGCGGCAGCCGGTCCCGTACGGTCAGCCCATCGCGGCGTAGGCGGCACGCTGGAACTCGGCGTGCACAGCAGGCGGCTCGGGCGAGTCGAACTGCCGCTGGGTCAGCACGATTACGGTCAGGTCGCGGCCCGGATCCATGAGCCAGGTGGTGCCGAAGCCGCCGGCCCAGCCGTAGGACCCGTCATCCTGCACAGCCAGGCAGAAACCCCATGACTTGTCCTTGAAGAAGTCCGGGCCCAGGCCGCCGCGGGCCTTCTGCTCCGGGGTGAGCTGGTCGGTGGTCATCGCGCGCACCGCGGCGGCGGGGAGCACCTGGGCGCCTCCGCGCAGCAGCATCCGGGAGAACGCCAGCAGATCGTCGGCGGTAGAGACCAGGCCGGCCGCGCCGTCGGGGAACGCCGGCGGCCTGCTCCACGATCCGTCCGGCTGGTTCCAGGCGGCGAGGCCTTCGGGGGCGGCCCGGTAGGCGGTCACCAGACGGTCGGTCTGTGTGGTCCAGAACGCGGTGCCGGTCATGCTGAGCGGCTCGAACAGCCGGGTCCGCAGCACGTCGCCGAACGGCTGGCCCGCGGCCCGGGCCGCCAGCACCCCCAGGACTGACGCGCCGGTGTTGTAGAACCAGCGCTCACCCGGCTGGGCCAGCAGCGGCAGGCTGCCGAGGCCGGCGATCCAGGTGTCCGGGTCCGGCTGGATGTCCCGGTCCGGCGGTCCCAGGGTGGCCAGGTGCAGCGCGCCATCCGCCGCCATGACGGGCCACGGCTCCGCGGCGAAGAACATCTCGACCGCGGCGGAACCCGAAGGTGAACGTGAGCAGGTCCCGCACGGTGATCTCGCGGTTCGCCGGTACGGTGTCGTCCAGCGGGCCGTCCATCCGGCGCAGTACCCGGGGGCCGGCCGGCTCGGGCAGCAGCCGGCCGACCGGCTCGTCCAGGTCCAGCAGCCCCTCGGCGGCCAGGGCCAGCGTGGCCGCCGCCGTGATCGGCTTGGAGTCCGAGGAAATCCGGAAGATCGAGTCGCGGGTCATCGCCGGCCCGCCGACGGCCTTCGTGCCGAGCACCTCGGCGTGCACGTCATCACCCCGGGCTACCAGCGCGACCAGGCCCGGCACCTGCTCGTCGCCCACGTGCCGCTGCGCCACCTCGTGCAGCCGCTTCCTGCCCTGGTCGCTCAGGCCTGTGCTCATGTGACTTCCTTCCGGCTTCCGGCTGGAACGTTTCCCTGCCCGGTAGGACGTCCCGCCGGGCCCGGACTCATCGCCGGGCTCGTTACGTGCGCCCAGGAAGGACAGTCAGCCCAGGAAGGACAGGCGGACCTGGCGGGTGGCGTTGTCGACGTTCAGGTCCACCATGGCGATCGACTGCCAGGTGCCCAGGGCCAGGCCCCCGCCGACGACCGGGACCGTGGCGTACGGCGGCACGAAGGCCGGCATCACGTGCGAGCGGCCGTGCCCGCGGGAGCCGTGCGCGTGCCGCCACCGGTCGTCGGCGGGTAGGAAGTCGTCCAGCACGGCCAGCAGGTCCCGGTCGCTGGAGGCACCCAGCTCGATCAGCGCCAGGCCCGCCGTGGCGTGCGGCACGAACACGTGCAGCAGCCCATCGCCGCCACCGGCCGCCCGGGACGCGAAATCGGCGCACTGGCCGGTGATATCGAACACGCCTTCACGGCTGCCCGTACGGACCTGGATCATCTCAGTCTCCATAAACGTGAAACTCTAGGCGCATGGCCACCAGCGAGCAGACCGGTGCCCCCCGCCGGGTACGCAAGAACGGCAAGCGGGTGCCCGGGGCCTCAGCGGTGAGCCGGGTGCACGAGGAGACCGTGGCGCGCATCGAGCGGTCGACGGGGAGCCTCGGGACCGCCGCCATCGCGTCGATGGACAAGCGGCTGCCGTGGTTCCGGGCCATGTCGGCGGAGAACCGGTCGTGGCTGGGCCTGGTCGCGCAGGCCGGGATCGCGGCGTTCGTGGACTGGATCCGCCACCCCGAGCGGGACCGGCCCGCCGTCGCGGGCGAGGTGTTCGGCACCGCGCCGCGCGAGCTGGCCCGAGCGGTCAGCCTGCAGCAGGCCGTGGAGATGCTCCGGGTCATCATCGACGTGGTGGAAGCCCAGGTCAACGAGCTGGCGGCGCCGGGCGGTGAGGCGGAGCTGCGGGAGGCTGTGCTCCGGTACACCCGGGAGGTCGCCTTCGGCGCGGCCCAGGTCTACGCGCGGACCGCGGAGGCGCGCGGTGCGTGGGACGCCCGGCTGGAGGCACTGGTCGTGGACTCCCTCGTCCGCGGCGAGACCGAGGAGTCACTGCGCTCCTGGGCATCCGCGCTGAACTGGTCCTCCTCCCCCGTCGCGGTCATCGCCGGGACCGTGGACAGTGCCGGGACCGTGGACAGTGCCGGGACCGTGGACACGGAGGAGACCGCGGCCCTCATCGATGACCTGCGCACGGACGCCAAACGGGCCCGGCTGGACGTCCTGGCGGGCGTGCAGGGCAACCGGCTGGTCGTCCTGCTGGGCGGGAGCGACGATCCGCTCCTCGCGGCGGAACGCTTCAGCGGGCGCTTCGGCTCGGGCCCCCTGGTCGTTGGCCCGGTCGTCGCCGACCTGCGGTCCGCGTCGGTGTCCGCCCGGGCCGCGCTGGCTGGGCTGCGCGCGGCGGCGGCCTGGCCAGACGCACCCCGGCCGGTCAGCGCGGACGAACTGCTGCCCGAACGGGCCATGGACGGCGACACCGACGCCCGGGCCGAGCTGGTGACGCAGGTCTATGAGCCGCTGCTGGCCGGCGGTTCGGCCCTGGTGGACACGCTGGCGACCTACCTGGAGCAGGGGTCGTCACTGGAGGCCACCGCTCGCATGCTTTTCGTGCATCCCAACACGGTCCGTTACCGGCTGCGGCGGGTTACCGAGCTCACCGGCTTCACGCCGTCCGACGGCCGCGACGGGTTCGCCCTGTGGACCTCCATCGTCCTGGGCCGCCTGACCGCCAAACCGTCCTGAGCGGCCCGCTGATCGGCGCCGGGCGGCCAGCGCGGGGCCAGACGGCCGCGGGGCCAGACACCCAGCGCGGGGCCAGACGGTCAGCCGGGGAGCTTCCCGATGCGGTGCCCGGTGATCCTGGTGGGGGTGATGCGCAGGAACAGATCGCGCTGGCCGCCCACCCAGGTTTCCAAACCGCTGGCGCTGGCCGCGGCGCGCTCCTCGTCGGACTCCATGGGATGGACATCGCCCTGAACGAGGACACTCCAGCCGGTGTGCGCTATCTCGTCGAAGTGGTCGACCTGGAAGGCCACCTTGTAGTCGGCGTGCGCGATCCCGGTGTGCAGGTCCTCTTCCATGGTGCTGTGCCGGGCGGTACGGAAGTAGAGCGCCTGGTCCTGGACCTTGAAGTTGACCGGCAGGATGGTCGGGCCGAAGCGGCCGGAATAACCGATCCGGCCGACGCCGCCGGGCGAGATGAGCTGCCAGCTCTCCTCCTCGCCGAACGGCTCCAGGGGGGACGGGGGCGGCCCGGCTGCGGCGGGACCTGAGTACGCGTCGCTCGTGAGGTCAGCCATCGGTGATCCTGTTCCTGGTCGGGGCGCGCGATGTTTCCGCGCCAGAGCCGGACACGTTCGACGCTATACCTACCGCCCGGAATTTATCATCGCCGCCCCGGCGGGCCACCGCCTGCGCACAGCGGCCCGCTACCGGCCGGTGACGGGAAGGTGAACGCTATTTGTCGGAACGGTACAAAGGTTCCCGGGGAAAGTTCGTCATGTCTGTCGTATGAGTAGCGGACTTCTACAGTGCAGGCTAGGACCGTGCTCGTAATCACCGCTCCTGGCCAGGGAGCTCAGGCTCCGGGCTTCCTCTCTCCCTGGCTCGACGTGCCCGGCGTCGCCGGCCAGCTCGGCGCCTGGTCTGAGCTGACGGGCCTGGACCTCGTCCGGTACGGCACCACGGCCAGCGCCGACGAGATCAGGGACACCGCCGTGGCCCAGCCGCTGCTGGTCGCGGCAGCGCTCGCGGCGGCCGGAGCCCTCTTTGACGGGACGCTGCCGGCCACCGGTTCCGGCCTGGCCACCGCCGGCCACAGTGTCGGCGAGCTGGCTGCCGGGGCTATCGCGGGGGTGGTCAGCGTCGCGGACGCGCTGCGGCTCGTCGCCGTGCGGGGACGGGCGATGGCCCAGGCGGCCGCCATCGAGCCGACCGGGATGACCGCTGTGCTGGGCGGGGACGAGGCCACTGTGCTCGCCGCGATCGAGGCGCAGGGGCTGACCCCGGCCAACGTGAACGGCGCCGGGCAGATCGTGGCGGCCGGGACGATGGAGCAGCTGGCCGCGTTCGCGGCGAACCCGCCCGCCGGGGCCCGGCTGCGGCCGCTGTCAGTGGCGGGTGCCTTCCACACGGTGCACATGGCGCCGGCCGTCGCGGACCTGAGCATGGCGGCCAGCGCCATCACGGTCAGCGATCCGCGGATCGTACTGCTGTCGAACCGGGACGGCGCCATCGTCTCCTACGGGCCCGACTGGCTGTCCCGCATCGTCGCGCAAGTCGCCGCGCCGGTCCGCTGGGACGCGTGCATGCGGACGATGGCCAGTCACGGGGTCACCGCGCTGATCGAGCTGCCGCCGGCCGGCACGCTCACCGGCCTGGCCCGCCGGGGCCTGCCCGGCGTCACCGTGGCGGCCATGAAGACCCCCGACGACCTGGACGCGGCCCGCAAGCTGGTTGCCGAGCGCGCCGGGGACACGCCGGCCGCCGAGGACACCCCGGGATCTGAACAGACCCAGAGGAGACACCATGACGCTCGCACCTGAGCTGCCGGCCATCATCGACGCCGGCATCACGGCGCCCATCATCGGGCCCATCGCCGGGCCCGCCATCGGCGTCACTGGCGCGGAGCTGGACGACGCCGGCGTGGGCTGGGCCGGTCATCTGCCCGAGTGGCGGCTGCTGGTCGCTCCCCTGGGCGGCACCTTCCGCGCGGTACCCGATCCCGGTTTCGCCGACGGCACTCCCGCCGTGGTCGGCTACGTCGATGCGCGCAGCGACCGGCGGGCGATCATCCCGCCGTGGCGCGGCCCGATCATCGAGTGGCTGGTGCAGGACGGTGACCCGGTCAGCGCGGGGCAGGCGCTGGCCCGGCTGCTGCCCGAAGGCGCCGAGTAGCTCCCGCGGTCCTCCCAACAGGCAGTCCCGGTCGGCATAGGCCCGGACGACACAGAAAGGCGGCGCAACCTTGCGAGTCCCCAAGCCGGCCGCCGGTGCCCGGATCCTCTCGTTCGGCGGGTACCAGCCGGGCAACGTGGTCACCAACGACGACCTGGCGACCGTCATGGACACCAACGACGCGTGGATTCGCAGCCGCGTCGGCGTGGCGAGCCGGCGGATCGCCGGCCCGGACGAGACCGTCGCCGACATGGCGGTGGCCGCGGCGGGCAAGGCGGTCGCGGGCAGCGGCGTGCCCGTGTCCGACATCGACCTGGTCATCGTGGCCACCTGCAGCGCTGAGTCGCTCATCCCGAACGTCTCGGCCACGGTCGCGGCCCGGCTGGGCATCGCCGCGCCGGGTGCCTATGACCTCAACGCCGCGTGCGCGGGCTTCTGCTACGCGCTGGCCAGCGCCAGTGACACGATACGGGCCGGCACGGCCCGGCACGTGCTCGTCATCGGCGCGGAGAAGATGTCGGCCTGGATCGACCCGGCGGACCGGTCCACCCGCATCATCTTCGCGGACGGTGCTGGCGCGGCGGTGGTCGGCCCGGTGGCAGATCCGGCCGACCCGGCTGGGATCGGCCCGGTCGTGTGGGGCAGTAACGGCGGCATCGCCGACAAGATCCACATCAAGGACCGCAACTCCTTCCTGTTCCAGGAAGGGCAGGCGGTGTTCCGCTGGGCGACCACCGAGCTGCACCCGACCGCCCTGGAGGCCTGCGAGCGGGCGGGCGTGCGGCCGGAGGACCTCGCCGCGTTCATCCCGCACCAGGCCAACCTGCGGATCGTCGAGGCGCTGGCCCGCAAGATCGGGGTGCCACGGGAACGGGTCGCCGACGACATCATTAACGCCGGGAACACCTCATCCGCGTCGATCCCGCTGGCGCTGGCGCGGATGACGGAGCGCGGCGAGCTGGTGTCGGGTATGCCCGTGCTGCTGCTCGGCTTCGGCGCGGGCATGTGCTACGCAGCGCAGGTGGTCACGGTACCCTGACCGGGCCCTGGTCCGGCGGCGAGCCGGTGGCCGGCCTCAACAACAGCGACAGCGACCCAAAGAACCCAAAAAGGAGTTAACCGAAGATGGCAGTAAACGAGCAGGAGATCCTCGCGGGTCTGGCCGAGATCATCGACGAGATCGCGGGCGTCCCGGCCGACGAGGTGACGCCGGACAAGAGCTTCGTGGACGACCTCGACATCGACTCGCTGTCGATGGTGGAGATCGCCGTGGCGGCGCAGGACAAGTTCGGCGTCGAGATCCCCGACGACCAGCTCAAGGACCTCAAGACCGTTCAGGACGTCATCACCTACGTGCACAAGAACGTCAGCTAGCCACCGGAGGCGGGATCATCTGCTCGCCGGCGCTGGCGCTGGCGGGCAGCCTTTCCCGGCTCTGGCGCGGTAGCCCGCGCCGCCGGGCGGGCAGCCACCGATAGCGCGGGCACGCGGCCACCCAGGACGCGGGCCCGGCGCGATGAGATTTGAGGAGCCGATCACAGTGAGCGCAGACGACAGAAGCGTGGTCGTCACGGGCCTGGGCGCAACCACGCCGCTCGGCGGGGACGTCGCATCGACCTGGTCGGGGATGCTCGCCGGGCGCAGCGGCGTGCAGGCGCTGACCGAGGACTGGGCCAAGGACCTGCCGTCCCGGATCGCGGGCGTCGCCGCGGCCGACCCGGCCGAGGCCGTGGGCCGCGTGCAGGCCCGCCGTATGGACCGATGCGAGCAGTTCGCCCTGGTGGCCGCCCGGGAAGCGTGGGCGGACGCCGGCCAGCCCGAGGTCAGCCCGGAACGTCTCGGGGTCTCGGTGACCAGCGGCATCGGCGGGATCGGCTCCACCCTGGCCGCCTACGACATCCTCAAGGAAAAGGGCTGGCAGCGGATATCCCCGTTCACCGTCCCCATGCTGATGCCGAACGGCCCCGCCGGTTATATCAGCATCGAGCTCGGCGCCCAGGCCGGCGCCCATTCGACGGTCAGTGCGTGCGCGTCCGGGGCCGAGGCGATCGGCTACGGCATCGACATGATCAAGTCCGGGCGCGCGGACATCGTGGTCGCCGGGGGCACCGAAGCCGCGATCATGGCCCTGAACCTGGGCGCGTTCGCCGTGATGCGGGCGCTGTCCGCGCGCAATGACGAGCCGGAGCGTGCCTCCCGGCCGTTCGACAAGGGCCGGGACGGCTTCGTGCTCGGCGAGGGCGCTGGCATGCTGGTCCTGGAGTCCGCGGAGCACGCGGCGGCCCGGGGCGCGAACGTCTACGCGGTCGCGGCCGGCGTGGGGTACTCCTCCGACGGTTACCACATCGCCCACCCGCACCCCGAGGGCACCGGCGTGATCCTGGCCATGCAGCGGGCGCTGGCCAACGCGGGCGTGTCCGCCGACCAGATCGTGCACGTCAACGCCCACGCCACCTCGACGCCAGAGGGCGACGTGGCCGAGGCACGGGCGATCATGACCGCGCTGGGCCCCGCGGCCGAGCGGGTTGTGGTGACCTCCACCAAGTCGATGACGGGACACCTGCTCGGCGGAGCGGGCGCGGTCGAGTCGGTGGCCGCCATCCTCGCGCTGCGGGACCGGACCGCCCCGCCCACGATCAACCTGGAAGATCCCGATGACGGCGTCAAGGTCGACGTCGCGACCGAAGCGCGGCCGCTGCCGCGGGGCGGCCGGGAGCCGATAGCGGCGCTCAACAACGCCTTCGGCTTCGGCGGCCACAACGTCTCGGTCGTCTTCACCACCCCCTGACCGGCCCAGCGAGTCCGGGCCGCCGGCCCGGCGAGTGGCCGGTGTACGGTCCGCGCCGCCGCGGGCACCCGCGGGTTCCGGGGGTCGTCCCCCGGGCCAGCACAGCCCGCTGCCAACCGTGTCTTTCGCTGCTCGCAAGGAGAACTCAGGTGACCGTTGTGGACAACAACCGCGCCGGCCCGCTCACGGCCGGCCCGGCCCAGGCCGCTGCGCCGGCGGAGGCCGGAGCCACCCTGCCGCGCGACCCGATGATCCGGCTGGAAGCCCTGTTCGACACCGGAACGCTGGAGGTGATCACGCCGGACACCGGCGCCGGGGCGATCGCCGGCGTGGGCCGGATCGACGGCACCGGGGCGGTCGCCTTCGCGTCCGACCCGCGCGTACAGGGCGGCGCGTCGGGTGAGGCGGGCTGCGCGGCGATCGTGGCCGCGTATGAGGAGGCGATGGCCCAGGGCGCGCCCATCATCGGGCTGTGGCACTCGGGCGGGGCCCGGCTGGCCGAGGGGGTGGCCAGCTTGCACGCGGTCGGCTCCGTGTTCGCGGCGATGACGCGCGCCTCGGGTGTGGTCCCGCAGATCTCGGTGGTCCTCGGCCCGGCGGCTGGGGGGGCCGCTTACGGGCCTGCCCTTACCGACATCGTTATCCTGTCC
>JBEKCN010000085.1:0-8581 GCA_050014855.1 Streptosporangiaceae bacterium
CGGACCTGCCCGCCCGGGTTGACGCCGAGCTCGCCCGCCAGCTGCCCCGCACCAGGCACCGCGAGCGCGTCCTCACCGCGCTCAACGGCCAGGCCGGTTACGTCCTGGTCGATGATATCCCGGCCGCCCGCGCGGTCTCCGACGCCTGGGCGCCCGAGCACCTGGAGGTCCAGACCGAGGACGCGGCCAAGGTGGCAGGCGACATCCGCAACGCGGGCGCGATCTTCGTCGGCCCCTACAGCCCGGTCTCCCTCGGCGACTACCTGGCCGGCTCCAACCACGTGCTGCCCACCGGCGGCACGGCCCGGCACGCCGCGGGGCTGACCGTGCTGCCGTTCCTCAAGTTCGTCAACGTGGTGGAGTGCTCCGCCGACGCCCTGGCCGCCGCGGCCCCGTACATCGACGCGCTCGGCGGCGCCGAGCAGCTCGCCGCGCACGTCGCCGCCGTCCGGGTGCGGGTCGCCCGATGACGCAGTCGGCCGCTGGTGATCTCCCGCTGCGCGAGGACCTCGCCGATCTCGAGCCGTACGGCGCGCCGCAGCTGGACGTGCCCGTGCGGCTGAACACCAACGAGAACCCGTATCCGCCGTCGGCCCGGCTGACCAGGGCCGTCACCGAGGCCGTGGCGGCGGTGGCCGACGGCCTGAACCGGTACCCGGACCGGGACGCCACCGAACTGCGCAAAGACCTCGCCCATTACCTCGGCCACGGCCTGACCGGACAAACACTGACCGGCCGGCAGCTGTGGGCGGCCAACGGGTCCAACGAGATCATCCAGCAGCTGCTGCAGGCGTTCGGCGGCCCGGGCCGGACCGCGCTCGGCTTCGAACCGTCCTACTCGATGCACCCGATCATCGCGAAGGTCACCTGCACCGGCTGGCTGGCCGCCTGCCGGGAGGACGACTTCAGCATCGACCCGGACCGGGCCAGCTCGATCATCCGGGACGCCCGGCCGTCGGTGGTCTTCCTCACCTCGCCGAACAATCCCACCGGGACCGCCCTGCCGCTGGACGTCATCGAGGCCGTGTGCGAGGCGGCGCCCGGCATTGTGGTCGTCGACGAGGCCTACGCGGAGTTCGCCCGCGCGGGTACGCCGAGCGCGCTGACCCTGCTGCCGCGGTTTCCCCGGCTGGTGGTGACCCGCACCATGTCCAAGGCCTTCGCCATGGCCGGCGCGCGGGTCGGCTACCTGGCCGCCAGCCCCGAGCTCATCGGCAAGCTGCTGATCGTCAGGCTGCCCTACCACCTGTCCGCGGTCACCCAGGCCGTGGCCCGCGCCGCCTTGGCCTGCGCCGCCGAGCCGCTGGCCAGCGTGGCCGCACTGCGCGGCGAACGGGACGCCATTGTGGTCTGGCTGCGGGCCCGGGGCCTGGCCGTGGCCGAGTCCGACGCCAACTTCGTGCTGTTCGGCGAGTTCCCGGATCGGCACGCGGTCTGGCTGGGCCTGCTGGAGCGGGGTGTGCTGATCCGCGAGACCGGCCCGGCCGGCTGGCTGCGGGTCACCGTCGGCACGCCGGAGGAGATGACCGCGTTCCGGGACGCCCTGACCGATATGCCCGAGGTCCTTACCCCCGAGGTGGCAAACACGTGAAACGAGAGCGGAGAGCGCGCGTCGAGCGCCGCACGCACGAAACCCAGATCCTCGTCGAGCTCGACGTGGATGGTATCGGCGTGGTGGAGGTGTCCACCGGTGTCCCGTTCTTCGACCATATGGTGTCTCAGCTGGGCAAGCACGGCGGCCTCGACCTGACCGTCCAGGCCAAGGGTGACGTGCAGGTCGACGCGCACCACACGGTGGAGGACACCGCGATCACGCTGGGCCAGGCGCTGCGGGAGGCGCTGGGGGACAAGTCCGGGATCACCCGGTTCGGCGACGCGCTGGTGCCGCTGGACGAAACGCTGGTCATGGCCGCGGTGGACCTGTCCGGGCGCCCGTACGTGGTGCACGAGGAGCCGGAGCTCATGGCCCCGCTGATCGGCAGCTACGACACGACGCTGACCCGGCACATCTTCGAGTCGCTGGCCGCGTCCGCCGGGATCTGCCTGCACGTGCGCGTGCTGTCCGGCCGCAACCCGCACCACATCGTCGAAGCCCAGTTCAAGGCGGTCGCGCGGGCGCTGCGCACCGCCGTCGCGCCGGACCCGCGGGCGGGCGGCGTGCCCAGCACGAAGGGCGTGCTGTGAAGCCGTCGGTGGTCGTGCTGGACTACGGGTCGGGAAATCTCAGATCTGCTGAACGAGCCCTGGTGCGAGCCGGCGCCAGTGTCGAGGTCACCGCCGACCCGGACGCGGCGCTCGATGCGGACGGGCTCGCCGTGCCCGGGGTGGGTGCCTTCGCCGCGTGCATGGCCGGCCTGCGCGCGGTGGGCGGCGACAAACTGATCGCGCAGCGGCTCGCCGCCGGACGGCCGGTGCTGGGCATCTGCGTCGGTATGCAGGTGCTGTTCCAGGCCGGAGTGGAGCACGGCCAGCTCACCGAGGGCTGCGGCCTGCTGCCCGGCACGGTGGAGCGGCTGGAAGCGCCCGTGCTGCCGCACATGGGCTGGAACACGGTCTCCCCGCCGCAGGGCACCTCGCTGTTCGCGGGGATCGGGCCCGACACGCGTTTCTACTTCGTGCACTCCTACGGGCTGCGCTACGCCCGCGCCGCGCGGCTGCGGGATTCGGGCGCGCTGGTCACCTGGGCTACGCACGGAGAGCCCTTCGCGGCCGCGGTGGAAGACGGCCCGCTGTCCGCGACCCAGTTCCACCCGGAAAAGTCCGGCGACGCCGGCGCTGTCCTGCTGTCGAACTGGCTGGAGAGGATCCGATGACCACGCCCGCCAAGCAGACCCGACCGGGAGGCGCCGCCCCGCCCGGCCGCCTTACCCTGCTGCCCGCCGTCGACGTGGCGGACGGGCAGGCGGTACGCCTGGTCCAGGGCGCGGCCGGCACCGAGACGGGCTACGGCGACCCGATGCAGGCCGCGCTGGCCTGGCAGCGTTCCGGCGCCGACTGGATCCACCTGGTCGACCTGGACGCCGCGTTCGGCCGCGGCTCCAACGCCGCGCTGCTCGGCCAGGTCGTCCGGCGGCTGGATATCAACGTGGAGCTGTCCGGTGGCATCCGGGACGACGCCACGCTGACCGCGGCGCTGGGGACCGGCTGCACCCGGGTCAACATCGGCACCGCGGCCCTGGAGAACCCGGACTGGGTGCGTTCGGTGATCGCCCGGTACGCCGACCGGATCGCCGTGGGACTGGACGTCCGCGGGACCCAGCTGGCCGCGCGGGGCTGGACGTCCGAGGGCGGGGACCTGCACGAGACGCTGGACCGGCTGGACGCCGACGGCTGCGCCCGCTACGTGGTCACCGACGTCACCAAGGACGGCACCCTGCGCGGCCCGAACCTGGACCTGCTGCGTGCCGTCTGCGCCAGGACCAGCCGCCCCGTGGTGGCCAGCGGCGGCGTGTCCAGCCTGGCGGACCTGCGCGCGATCGCCGCCCTGGTGCCGCTGGGCGTGGAGGGCGCGATCGTGGGCAAGGCCCTGTACGCGGGCGCGTTCAGCCTGGAAGAGGCCCTGGCGGAGACGCGGGAAGCGGGGCCGGCGTGACCGTCGCGGTCCGGGTCATTCCCTGCCTGGACGTGGACGGCGGCCGGGTGGTCAAGGGCATCAACTTCACCGGCCTGCGGGACGCGGGCGATCCGGTCGAGCTGGCCGCCGCCTACGACGCGGAGGGCGCCGACGAGCTGACGTTCCTCGACATCACCGCCTCCAGCGGAGGCCGGGAGACCACCTACGAGGTGGTCCGGCGCACCGCCGAGCAGGTGTTCATCCCGCTGACCGTCGGCGGGGGCGTCCGCAGCGAGGAGGACATCGACCGGCTGCTGCGGGCCGGCGCGGACAAGGTCTCGCTGAACACCGCGGCCATCGCCCGCCCGGACCTGCTGGGCGAGGCGGCCCGCCGGTTCGGCTCCCAGTGCGTCGTGCTGTCGGTGGACGCCCGCCGCTGCACCGGCGCCGGGATGGCCGGTGCCGCCGGTATGGCCGGTACGGCGCCGAGCGGATTCGAGGTCACCACGCACGGCGGCCGGCGCGGCACCGGCATTGACGCCGTGGCCTGGGCCCGCCGCGGCGCCGAGCTGGGCGCGGGCGAGATCCTGCTCAACTCGATGGACGCCGATGGCACCAAGGCCGGGTTTGACCTGGAGCTGATCCGTGCGGTCCGCGCCGCGGTCACGGTGCCGGTCATCGCCAGCGGCGGCGCCGGCCAGGTGGACCACTTCCCCCCGGCGGTCGACGCCGGCGCCGACGCGGTGCTGGCGGCCAGCGTGTTTCACTTCGGCACCCTGCGCATCGCCCAGGTCAAAGACGCGCTGCGGGCGGCCGGGCGCCCGGTCCGGTAGACCCCTTACGCCTAGACCCCTTACTCCGGCAACCCCGGGTTGGGGAAACCTGGGAGGCCCTGGTCACCCAGGGTGCCCGTGCGGCCGGTGGCCCCGATCGCGGCGCCCAGGCTCGGGTTCGCGTTGGCGCCCGCACCCGCCCGGACCGGCGCGGCCGAGCCCGGGTGCGCCGCCATCGCGGCGCCGGTGATGCCCGCGTCGTTGTGCATCGCGGCCGGGACCACCCGTGCGTGCAGCCCGGTCAGCAGCGGCAGGAACTTGTCCGACTGCCTGCTGATCCCGCCGCCGACGATGATGAGCTGCGGGGACAGCAGCGCCTCGATGTGCTCCAGGTACTCGTTGACGTTCCTGGCCCAGTGCTTCCAGCTCATGTCCTGCGCCGTCTTGGCCCGCTCGGAGGCGCGCTCCTCCGCGTCCTTGCCGCGGATCTCCAGGTGCCCGAACTCGGTGTTGGGCACCAGCACGCCATCGACGAACAGCGCGCTGCCGATCCCGGTGCCCAGCGTCACCATGTGCACCGTGCCCGGTTCGCCCTTCCCGGCGCCGAACGTCATTTCCGCGACGCCGGCCGCGTCCGCGTCGTTCAGCAGCCGGACCTCCTGCCCGGCCGCCTTGGCCAGCATGGTCCGGGCGTCCAGCCCGATCCACGCTGGGTTCAGGTTGGCCGCCGTCCGGGTCACCCCGTTGATCACCACCCCGGGGAAGGTGATGCCGGTGGGACCGGACCAGGAAAAGGCCTTGACGAGCTTGTGCACGACCTCGGCCACCGCATGCGGGACGGCCGGATGCGGCGTGGCGATCTTCACCCGCTCGGCCACGAAGGTCCCCGTGTCCAGATCGACCGGGGCTGCTTTGATCCCGGTTCCGCCGATATCGATGCCTAGCGCGTGCATGCTGCTCCTTCTCCCTGCCGACCCGGCCTCCGGGACCCGCTGATCCGGGCGGCCCTCGCCGACGCTGCCCAGTATTCCGCACTCGCGGGTAAGCTATGGCGTAGTACATGCCCGTTCAGGGCGTGTGTAGCCGCGGAAAGGGGGCGGCTGATGCGCTGGGCCAAGGTCCTCATGATCGCAGTCGGCGCCCTGATCGCCTTCATCGTTCTCGAATCGGTGTTCAGTCTGCTGCGGTGGGCCGTCATTGCCCTCGTCATCGGCGCGATCATCGCGGTGGCGGTCAAGGCGCACAGTCAGTACCGCCTCGCCCGGGAGCGCCGGGCTCAGGTCCGGGAGGAAAAGGCGGAGCGCAAGGGCAAGGTCACCGGCCGCGAGCCAGGGCGCGAGGTCGTGGCCGCACCGGAGTGGGCCATCCAGGACGTCACGCCGCCGCGCCACGGGAGCGTGGACGATGAGCTGGCCCGAATGAAGCGGGAGATGGGCGCCTCATAGCCCTAGGCTCCCGTCGCCCCAGGCGCGCCGCTCGGCCCGACCCGGCTGAGCGGCGCCCGGGTACGGGCGGACGGTGACCGGCGGACGGTGACCGGCGGACGGCTAAAGCCGCCAGCTGGCCCGGGACAGCATCGCGATCGCAGCCTCGGTGCCGTCCAGCCGCACCTGCGCCGCGCTGGTCCGGCCCGACGCCCACAGGGTGAGTTCGGCCGGCTTGCCGATCACGGTCACGACCGGCGTGCTGCGCCGGACCATCATGCGGAACTCGGGTGCCTCCCCTGTCCCGAGGCCGGTCCCGCCGTCCTCCTTGCCGTCCGGGCCCGCACCGTCGTCGTGCCGGGCGAATTCGACCCCCACCGGCGCCTTGCGCAGCGTGAACCGGGCCATCCGCAGCCGGTCCCACAGCGCGCCCGACAGCCCCGGGCTGATCTCGCGTGGTGCCCAGTCCGGGGCGGCCCGGCGGACGTCCTCGTTATGCACGAAGAACTCGACGGTGTTGGCCAGCTCGCCGAGCGCGGGGATGGCGAACGGAGACAGCCTCGGCGGCCCGCTCCGGATCGTGGCCAGCAGGGCCGGGTAGGGCGTGGCCGCGAGGCGCCGCTGGACCTTGGCGGTATGGCCGGCCAGCGGGCCGCCGGGGATGCCCGCGGCGGCGTCCGGTCGGCGCTCCCGCAGCACCAGGTGCGCGGCGAGGTCCCTGGTGGTCCAGCCCGCGCACAGCGTCGGCGCGTCCGGGCCCGCCTTCTCCAGTGTGGCGCACAGGGCCAGCCGCTCATCCCGCGAATATCCCATCAGAGCATGGTAGGGGTGATGCTGGCCGGACCGTTAGCGCGCTCCCGGCTAGGCTGGGAACAGCGCCCCGGACCGGGACGTGACGCACAGGAATTGAGGGGACGATGAGCAGTGCCGCCCGCCCTTCGCGGCTGGATCCGGACATCGCGCAGCGGCTGAAGCGGGACACCGCCGGGCTCTTCGTCGCGGTCGCCCAGCAGCATGACACCGGTGAGGTGCTCATGGTGGGCTGGATGGACGATGAGGCGCTGCACCGGACGCTGACCAGCGGGCGCTGCACCTACTGGTCGCGCAGCCGCCAGGAGTACTGGGTCAAGGGTGACACCTCCGGCCACCAGCAGTGGGTCAAGTCGGTGGCGCTCGATTGTGACGGTGACACGGTGCTGGTCCGGGTGGACCAGGTCGGTGCCGCCTGCCACACCGGCGAGCGCACCTGCTTCGACAGCGGCGGCCAGCTCGGCGCGGTGATCGGTACGCGGCCGGAGCCGGTGGCCGCGGGGCACTCCGAGGAGCAGTGACCGCCCCGCCCCGGGGGAATTCCCGGCCGTTCGTGCTTACGCTGCTGCTCGGCGCGGTGGGGGCCGGCCTGGCGCTGCTGGCCGTACGGCAGGGCTGGGCCCGCGCGGTGTACGAGGCTCCGCGCCCGCTGCCCTCGCAGTCCATCACCGTCACCGGCCAGGACCTGGTGCCGGCCGCAGGCGCGCTCGCGCTGGCCGGGCTCGCCTGCCTGGCGGCCGTGATCGCAACCCGCGGCGTGGTGCGCCGTTCGGTGGGCGTGCTGCTCGCCCTGTGTGGCGCCGGGACGGCTGCCGCGGCGACCGGATCGCTGAGTGCCGCCCGCGTGGTCGCGGCGGCCGCGGCCAAAGTGACCTCGTCCGCGTCGGTCGCATCCGGCGGTACCGGCTCGACGACCGGTGGTACGTCCTCGGCGGGCGGCGCGGTGGTGACCGGCGGTTCCTCCGCGCACGTCGTGCTGCTCGGCGTTCCCTGGCGGGTGGCGGTGTTCGCCGGGGCCGCCGCGATCATCGTGGCCGGGCTACTGACCGCCTGGCAGGGCAGGCGGTGGCCGGTCATGTCGGGCCGCTACGAGCGCTCGGCCCAGGCGGACCGTCGCGGGCGCCCGCGCAAGCACCCTGCCGCGCCCGTACTCCCGGCCGGAACGGCCCTGGACGCGGCTGGCCTGTGGGACTCGATCAGCCGCGGTGACGACCCCACCGTTGGCCCGCCCGCCGGCACGCCTGCCCAGGGACCGGCGGGCAGTTCGCCAGCCTGACCGGGGCCGCGCCATGCCTCCTGTCGTCCTGCTGGCCGAGCACGAGCCGGAAGTCGCCGAGCTCGCCCGGCGCTACCTGGCCCGGGCCGGCCTGACGGTGACCGTGGCCACCAACGCGGAGGACACGATCACGGCCCTCGGCGAGCATTCGGCGGCCGCCGCGGTGCTGGATCTGACCATGCCCGGGCTGGACGCCCGCCGGATCCGCCGCGTGCTCCGCCCTCGCGCCCCGCGCCGCCCCCCGGCCGCGGCGCAGCCCTGGACCCGCTGCGCTACCGCACCGGCAGTTTCCCCCACCGCGCCCGTCTATCTGCTCGGCAGCGGCATGCGGCCCCGCGACGTGCGGGTCAGCGCCGACATCTGCTTGTACCGGCCGTTCAGCCCCCGGCTGCTCGTCGCCCGGGTGCTGGCCGCCGTCACCCTGGCCTCCCGTGCCACCCCATCGGCCCAGGGCGGCCCACCGGCCCAGGACGGCCCGTCCGTCCAGAACGCCGCATTCATCCGGGACGCCCCATCGGCCCCGGGCACACTATTCACCCATGCGGCCCCACTGGCCCCTTACGCCCCAGGGGACCACCACATCAACCCTTTGGCCCCCGGCGGCCCGGTGCTACACACAGGCACTTCACCAACACCAGCCACTTCTTCTGCCTGGTCCGCGCTGACCCCGGCCGTTCCGCTAACTCCGGCGGAATCCGCCCTGCTGTCCGCCCTCGTCGCACGGGCCGGCCGCGTGCTGACCCGG
>JBEKCN010000086.1:0-8486 GCA_050014855.1 Streptosporangiaceae bacterium
GGGGCTGCCGGCCATGAGCCTGGACAAGATCGACGAACGGATCGTGGCGGCCCTAATCGAGGACGCCCGGGCCAGTTATGCGACGATCGGCAGCCTGGTCGGGCTGTCCGCCCCCGCGGTGAAGCGCCGGGTGGACCGGCTGCAGGAGTCCGGCGCCATCCGGGGCTTCACGGCCCGGGTCGACCCGGCTGCCCTCGGCTGGACGACCGAGGCCTACGTCGAGCTGTTCTGCCGGGCCCTGACGTCGCCCGCCGACATCCGCGCCGCGGTGCGCCGGTATCCGGAGGTCGTCGGGGCGTGCACGGTCACCGGGGAAGCGGACGCCCTGCTTCATATCCAGGCCGCCGACGTGGGCCACTTCGAGCAGGTGGTGGAGCGGATCCGGGCCGAGCCGTTCACGACCCGCACGCGCAGCGTGATCGTCATGTCGCGCCTGATCGACCGGACCGGCGGCCCGGTACCGGCCTCATCCGCGGGGGAGGCTAGCCGCTAGCCGCCGTAGCCGACGTCGGTGCAGCCGGCCGCACGGATCCCGGGCACGGTGGCCCGGCTGGTGAACTGCCAGTAGGCCCACTTCGGCCAGCCAGGACGGTAGCACCGGGGCGGAGCCATAAGGAGACCAAGCTCGTTATCGCCTTCCCTGTCGCTGTCCGTGGGGCCGGGGCGGTATCACGAAAGTGCGGCCAATTGGCGTCTTCCCCGCCTGCGGTAAGTCCCCCAACAGCTAGAGTGACGCGCATGCCGGAGACAGACAATGACCCGAGCGGCAGCACGGCGATGTTTCGTGCCTTCGCGCAGGGGTCCGAGGATGACGTCAGGCGCGGACGGAGGGCCTCCTCGTCCAACCACACGATCATCATCGCGGCCGTCGTCGTCGCGTGCATCGTGGTCCTGGCCGTGATCCTGGGCCTAGTCCTGTAAATCGGGGGGAATTTCACCCGAACCACGCACGATCAGCTTGGTGCCGAGTTCGACGTACTGTGCGGGGCCCCGGGTGCCCGCGAGCCGCCCGAACAGGAGTTCCGCGGCCCGCCGGCCCATTTCGGCCGGGTTCTGCGCGACGACCGTCACACCGGGGCTCATTAGGTCCGCGAGCTCGAAATCGTCGAATCCCACCACCGCCATCCGACGGCCCGCGGTGGCCCGCAGGGCCAGGATGGTGACCCGGTTGTTCCCGCAGAACAGCGCGGTGACCGGAGCCGGGCCGGCCCGCATCGCGGTCAGCGCGTCCCGCACACTGTCCGGGGTTGGCTTGGCCATGGATACCCAGGCCGGCTCGACCGGCAGGCCGGCTTCGGCCATCGCATCCCGGTAACCCTGCTGGCGCTGGGCGGCCGTGTAGACGTGCGGGGCGTCCCCGATGAACCCGATCCGGCGGTGCCCGTGCCGGATGAGGTGGGCCACGCCTGCGCGGGTGCCGCCGACGTTATCGGCGAGGACCGCGTCGGCGTCGATCAGCCCGGCCGGCCGGTCGACAAAGACCGACGCGACGCCGGCGGCGATTTCCGGCAGCAGGTAGCGGTGATCACCGGAGGCGGGAATGACGATGAGCCCGTCGACGCGGCGTGCGCACAAGGCGAGCACCAGTTCCTGCTCGCGTTGCGGATCTTCGTCGCTCGAGCCGGTGAAAAGCAGCGAGCCATTCCAGTGCGACACATCCTCGACCGCCCGCGACAGCGCCGAGTAGAACGGGTCGCCGATGTCCTCCATGATGAGCCCGATGGAGGCGGTCTGGCCCTTCCGAAGCAGCCGGGCGCTGTCGTTACGGCGGAAGCCGAGTTCATTGATCGCGTTGCGGACGCGGGTGGCGGTCTCCGGGGTCACCCCTGGTTCGTCGTTGACCACCCGGGAAACGGTCTTGAGCGCGACCCCGGCGCGGTTCGCCACGTCCTTCATGGTGGGACGGCCCCGGCCGCCCCGCATTATGGGCATTCCGGCCAGGCCGCTTCCCCCTGGCCCGCTGGCCCCGGAATCAGCGCCTCCAATGCCGGTCGGCTCGCCCGGCTGGCGCGGTATGCCGTGCGCCCGCTCGCGGGTAGGGCTATCAAGATCGCTGATCATGGCTGCTTTCCCATGTTCCTCTCGTCGCACTGCGGGAACGTTGGGCTGGCCGCCTGCCTGCACCGGCGTCATGCTCCCTGTCTACAGGAATTGCCCGGGCGGCGGTTCCCCCCATCACCAAGTGTGCTACAAAACCGGGCTTCGCGGTAATACGACATTGTCTTCTTGTAGGAATATGGTTTCCGCCGCGATTGCCACAGATGTGACATGCTTGCTTTCAGCAAATCGCCGCTTTGCGCGGTAAGCGTCATTGATTGATGTTTTCTGCATGCTGCCGGTATACGATTCGCCGGGTCCGGGTCCGGGTCCGGGTCCGGGTCCGGGTCCGGGTCCGGGTCCGGGTCCGGGTCCGGGTCCGGAGCGAGCGCGTGCGCGGGGCGCACGCCGGGCGGCCGCCCCGGCGTGTTTGTATGCCTTGATGACGACGAGCGATGCGACGGCGGCTCGGCCCGCCACCGGCGACGACGAAGAACGGCACCGGCTGACCGCCCTGGAGGGGCTCGCCGCGCTGTCGCTGGACGCGTTGTCCTCGGTGGCCTACGGGCCCGAGGCCATCCTCATCGTCCTGGTGGCGGCGGGCGCGGCCGGCCTGAGATACGCGCTGCCGATAACGATCGCGATCGTCGTTCTGCTCGCCGTCCTCGTCGTCTCCTACCGCCAGGTCATCGAGGCGTTCCCAGGCGGCGGTGGCGCCTACGCGGTGGCCAAGCAGCACCTCGGGACCGGGGCGAGCCTGCTGGCGGCCGCGTCGCTGTTCGTGGATTACATCCTCAACGCGGCCGTCGGCGTCTCAGCCGGGATCGAGGCGGTGACCTCGGCCTTCCCGGCCCTGTACGGCGCCCGGGTCTGGCTGTGCCTGGGGGCGCTGGCCCTGATCACCGCGGCGAACCTGTGGGGAGTGGCGGAGTCGGCCCGCCTCTTCATTGTCCCGACCGTCCTGTTCATCGTGGCCATCGCCGCGGTCATCATCGGCGGCCTGGTCCGGTCCCACCCGGCCGTCGCCCCCGCGCACAACCTGCCCAGCACGGCCGAGATCGTGGGGGTGATGCTGATCCTGAAGGCATTCGCGTCCGGCTGCTCGGCGCTGACCGGGGTCGAAGCGATCGCCAACGCGGTCCCCGAGTTCCGGAAGCCACGTGTGCGCCGGGCTCAGCACACCGAAATGTGGCTGGGCATCATCCTCGGCGTCATGCTGCTTGGCCTGGCCGCGGTGATCCGCAAGTACAACGTGACCCCGGACGGGAACGTGACGGTGCTGGCCGAGCTGACCAAGGTCAGCGTAGGCGGCGGCGTGCTGTTCTATGTGATCCAGCTGATCACGCTGGTCCTGCTGGTGCTCGCGGCCAACACCTCGTTCGGCGGCCTGCCGGTGCTCGCCAGCCTGGTCGCCCAGGACAACTATCTGCCCCACGTCTTCCACCTGAAGGCCGAGCGCCAGGTGCACCGCTACGGCGTGGTCTTCCTCGCCGTCGCCGCCGCAGCCCTGCTCGTCGTCTCCCGGGGTAACACGCAGGCGCTGATCCCGCTGTTCGCCATCGGGGTCTTCATCGGTTTCACCCTGTCCCAGACCGGCATGGTCCGGCACTGGCACGCCCAACGGCAATCGGGCTGGGTGCGGCGGGCCGCGATCAACGGGCTCGGCGCGGTGCTCACCTTCGTGGCCATCGTCATCGAGCTGATCAGCAAGTTCACCGAGGGCGCCTGGGTGGTCGTGCTGGTCATCCCGCTGCTCATCGCGGCGTTCGTCGCGGTGCACCGCGCCTACGGCCGGATTGGCGCCGTCCTGGGTATCGGGCAGATCCCGCCGCCGCCGCACCCGGAGAAGTCGCTGGTCGTGGTGCCGGTCCTCGGGCTGTCCAGGCTGACCGAGGAGGCGATCTCCGCGGCGATGTCGCTCGGCGAACAGGTCACCGCCGTCTACATCTGCTACGAGGGCGAGGAAGAGGACGAGGCGACAGCCCGGTTCAAGCAGGAGTGGGCGCAGTGGGACCACAAGGTTCCGCTGGTCACGCTGTACTCGCCGCACCGGACGCTGGGGCCGCCGATCGTTGAGTACCTGCGCAAGCTGGAGGGCGAGGAAGCGGGCCGGCGGCTGGTCGTGCTCATCGCGGAGCTGGAGCCGATGCATCCGTGGGAGTGGATTCTGCATAACCAGCGCGGCCTCGTACTGGATCGGGCGATCCGGCGCGACACTGCGAACGTGGTCATCTGCCGGATCCGTTTCCGCGCCACTACCTGGACCGTGAAGCCCGTCTCCTGACCGGTCCCGCTAGCCGGCGATGACCGGGCCCGATTCGCTTTCGGGTTCCGGCTGGTAGCGGTAGCCCATGCCAGGCTCGGTGATCAGCCAGCGCGGCCGGGCCGGGTCGGGTTCCAGCTTGCGGCGCAGCTGGGCCATGTACAGGCGCAGGTTCCCGGTGGCGCTGCCGTACCCGGGCCCCCAGACCTCGGTGAGCAGCTGCTGCTGGCTCAGCAGCTGGCCGGGATGCCGGAGCAGCACCTCCAGCAGGTGCCATTCGGTGGGGGTGAGCCGGATGTCCCCTCCCGAATCCGCCTCACCGCCGTCCGGCCCGGCCCCTGGTCTCCCCGTGCCGGATCTTGTGGTGGCGGTCGCGGGAGCGGGGCGCTCCACCCGCTTGGCGGCCAGGTCCACCACCAGGTTTCCGAGCTGGACCCGCGGCTGCTCGTCCGGCGCGCCCGAGCGCCGCACTGCGGCGCGCATCCGCGCCAGCAGCTCGTCCATGGAGAACGGCTTGGTCACGTAGTCGTCGGCCCCGGCGTCGAGGGCCTCGACCTTGTCGGTGCTGTCGGCCCGTCCGGACAGCACGACGATGGGCGCGGTCGTCCAGCCGCGCAGGCCATGGATCACGTCGATGCCGCTCAGGTCGGGCAGGCCCAGGTCGAGGATGACCAGATCCGGCGGGTGGTGGCCGGCTACCTCCAGCGCTTCGGTCCCAGACGCGGCAGTGAGCACCTCGTACTGGCGGACCCGCAGGTTGATCCGCAGCGCCCGGAGGATCTGCGGTTCGTCGTCGACGACGAGGACGCGGGTCACAGCACGGCCTGGCTGGCCGGCGGGGGACCGGCGTCCGTGCCCGCGGCTCGTTCCCGCTGCCCCGGCTGGGCTTCGCCCGGGACCAGCCCAGGCTCCTCCGTCGCGGTGGGCAGCGACAATGTCATCGTCAGGCCGCCGCCGGGGGTGTCCTCCGCGGTCAGACTGCCGCCCATGGCCTCCGTGAAGCCGCGGGACAGCGCGAGGCCGAGACCGACGCCGGTCGTATTGTCGGTGTCGCCGAGCCGCTGGAAGGGGACGAACACCCGGTCCCGTTCCTTTTGCGGGATGCCCGGCCCGCGGTCCACGATCCGCAGCTCGACCCGGTCCCCGAGGGAGCTGGCGGTCAGCATGGGCGGCTTACCCGGCGGCGAATAGCGCAGGGCGTTCTCCATCACGTTGACGACGACCCGCTCCAGGATGGCCGGGTCGACGCGGACTTCCGGCAGCGACTCCGGGATCTCCACCAGCACCGAATGGCTACGTGGCCCAAGGTCATCCAGGGAGCGGGCGACGATCTCGTCGATCCCGGCCGGGCGCGGGAACAGCGACAGCGCTCCGGCCTGCAGCCTGCTCATGTCCAGCAGATTATCGACGAGACGGGCCAGCCGGTCCAGCGATTCGTCAGCCGTGGCGAGCAGTTCGTCGCGGTCCGCGGCGGTCCAGCGCACCTCCGGTGATCGCAGGCTGGTCACGGAGGCCTTGGCCGAGGCCAGCGGGCTGCGTAGGTCGTGGCTGACCGCCGTGAGCAGCGCGGTCCGCATCCGGTCGGCTTCGGCGATCGGCTTGGCCTTCTCGGCCTCGGCGGTCAGCCGCAACTGCTCCAGCGCCGCCGCGGCGTAGGCGGCGAACGCCCCGAGCACCCGCCGGTCGGCTGCGGGCAGCGGGCGCCCGCTCAGCGCCAGCGACAGCGTGTCGGTGACCGGCACCTCCACGTCAGCGTCCTCGGGCGAGGTCACCGGCGCGTTCCCGGCGGTCGCCACCGCCGTCCAGCCGCTGCCCGCGCCGCGGATCCGGCTCGCCGCGGACGCCGCCGCCCGGGTCGGCTCGCTGCCGTCCACGCAGTCGCCGGTGGCGCACTCCAGCAGGCTCACCGAGCGCATGCCGAATGATTCGCGCACGCGCTCCAGCAGCGCGGGCAGCGCCTGCTGGCCGCGCAGTACGCTGCCCGCCGTCGTCACCAGCAGCTCGGACTCGGCGCTGGCCCGGGCCGCCTGCTTGGTCCGCCGGGCCGCGATGTCCACCACCGTGCTGACCAGGATGGCCACGACGACGAAGGCGATGATGGCCCACAAGTTGTTGGCATCGGCGATCGTGAACTGGTGGATGGGCGGGGTGAAGTAGTAGTTCAGCAGCAGCGACGCGGCGACGGCCTCGAGCACCGCCGGGATGAGGCCGCCGACCAGCGCGACGACGACGACACCGACCAGGAACGTGAGCACGTCGCTGGTCAGGTTGACGCCGCCGCGCAGCTGGGCGAGCGCGATCGTGATCACCGGAGCCAGCACGGCGGCCAGCACGTAGCCGGCCACCCGGCGGCGCAGGGTGAGGCTGCCCCCGGCCCGCGGCAGCAGTCCCCGGCCGCGGCCCATGTGCTGGTGCGTGACGATGTGCACGTCGATATCACCCGAACCGCGGATCGTTCGGGAGCCAATGCCCGGGCCAGTGAGCAGCGCCGACAGCCAGGAGCGGCGGCTCGCACCCAGGACGAGCTGGCTGGCGTTCTCCGCGCGGGCGAAGGTGAGCAGGGCGTCCGGGATGTCGTCCCCGATCACCTGGTGATAGGTGCCGCCGAGCGACTCGGCCAGCCGGCGTTGCCCGGCCAGTGCGGCTGGGCTGGCGCCGGTCAGGCCGTCGGACCGGGTCACGTGCACGGCTAGCAGGTCACCGCCGGCGGACCGGGCGGCGATTCGCGCGGCCCGCCGGATCAGCGTGTCGCCCTCGGGGCCGCCGGTGAGCGCGACGACCACCCGCTCCCGTGCCTCCCAGGTGCCCTGGATGCCGTGCGCGGCCCGGTAGGCCTGCAGGCCCTCGTCGACCTTGTCGGCCAGCCACAGCAGGGCCAGCTCACGCAGCGCGGTCAGGTTCCCGGTGCGGAAGTAGTTGGTCAGCGCCGCGTCGATCTTCTCCGCGGGGTAGATGTTCCCGTGGGCCATCCGGCGCCGCAGTGCCTCCGGGGTCATATCGACCAGCTCGACCTGGTCGGCGGCGCGCACCACGGCATCCGGGAGCGTCTCCCGTTGCGGGACGCCGGTGACCTTCTCCACCACGTCGTTGAGGGACTCGAGGTGCTGGACGTTGACGGTGGAGATCACGTCGATGCCGGCGTCGAGCAGCTCCTCGACGTCCTGCCAGCGCTTCTCGTTACGCGATCCGGGCACGTTGGTATGCGCGAGCTCGTCGACCAGGGCGATCTGCGGGTCACGGGCCAGCACAGCGTCGAGGTCCATCTCCTCGAACGTGGCCCCGCGGTAGGTCATCAGCTTCCGCGGGATCGCCTCCAGGCCGTCGACCAGCGCCTCGGTGTGCGGGCGCCCGTGCGTCTCGGCGAAGGCGACCACCACTTCCGCGCCGCGCTCGGCCCGCCGGTGGCCCTCGCCCAGCATGGCGAAGGTCTTGCCGACCCCTGCGGCAGCGCCCAGGTAGATCCGGAGGAAGCCCCGCTCAGGCCGCTTGGCCTGCTGATATGCCGGCCCGGCGGAATCCGGCTGCGGAGGGCGCTCAGAGATATCGGGTCGCCGACCCGCCCAGTGGGAGGGATCCGGTGACTGGTCCCCCCATTCGGGTGCGTCCGGTCGCTGGCTGGCCATTTCCGCCGTGCCCTTCTTTTGTCCGGTGCCGCCGACCCCCGTCGGCCAGCATCGGTGTCTGCTGTTAAGTGAACCCGGTTATACTGCCCGGCGATTCCCCGTCCCGGGCCGCCCGGCGTCACGGGGCGCTTTCATGGCCGGTACCGGTAGCCCATGCCTGGTTCGGTCAGCAGGTGCCGTGGCCGCGCCGGGTCATCTTCCAGTTTGCGGCGGAGCTTGGCCATATGGAACCGGAGGTAGTTGGTGCGGGGCTCATGCCCGGGCCCCCAGATCTCGGTGAGCAGCTGACGGGAGCTGACCAGCTGGCCCGGGTGGTGGACCAGGCTCTCCAGGATCCGCCATTCGGTGGGAGTGAGCCGGACGACCTCTTCGGCCGCAGCCGTTTCGTCGGCACCGTCCGCGGCGGTTCCGGCGGCGGCCAGCTCGTTGGCCATCCCGGCCGTGGCCATCCCGGCCGCGGGCGTCCCGGCCGCGGGCGTCCCGCCCGTGGGCGTCCCGGCCGCGGGCGTCCCGCCCGTGGGCGTCCCGGCCGCGGGCGTCCCGCCGGCGAGGAGAGTGCCCTC
>JBEKCN010000087.1:0-8466 GCA_050014855.1 Streptosporangiaceae bacterium
TCGGGCGCGCGGTCGCGAGGGCCACCGGCCTGACCTACGTGGCCAATGTCCAATGCCGGCGCGACCGCGCCGGCCGCCCCGCGCTGCTCGAAGTGAACCCCCGGATTCCGGGAACGCTGGGCCTGACCATCGCGAGCGGCGTCGACATGCCCCGGCTGGCGCTGGACGCCCTGCTCGGCAGGCCCGTTCCGGCCCACCTGGACTTCCGCGAGCTTGCCGTGGTCCGTTTCCTGGACGAGCGCTTCGTCGACCCGGCTGAGATAGCGGGCGCGAGCCTGGCCCTGGTATGAGCGGGTGCATCGCGCTGGACGAGGATTTCCACGTCCACTCGACGTTCTCCGACGACGCCAGCAGCACGGTGGCCGAAAACGTGGACGTCGCGCGTGAACGCGGGCTGCGCACCCTCTGCCTCACCGATCACGTGCGACGGGACACGACCTGGGTCCCCGATTTTGTCGCCGCGGTGGCTGAGCACCGCCACGGGCCGGGCCTGCGCGTGCTGGCCGGTGTCGAGGCGAAGGTCCTGGACACCTGCGGACGGCTCGACGTCCCGGCCGGCCTGGACGACGGCATCGACCTCGTGCTGGTCGCCGACCACCAGTTCCCCGCCGACAACGGCCCTCTGCACCCCGCGGAGGTCCGGGCCGTGATCGAGGACGGCGCCATGACCGCCGGTGAAGCCATCGAGCGCCTCTGTACGGCAACAGCGAACGCCATCGCGCCCGGCCGGCCGCTGCTGCTGGCGCACCTGTTCAGCCTGCTGCCCAAGATCGGCCTGACGGAGGAGATGGTCCCCATGCCGCTGCTGGCTGACCTGGCGGCCCGGGCGGCGCGGGCGGATGTGCTGGTGGAGGTCAACGAAAAATGGTCCTGCCCGTCGGTCCGCACCGCCGCGGCCATGGCGGACGCGGGCGTGCACCTGGTGGCCGGCAGCGACAGTCACCACTGCACCCAGATCGGCGCCTACGCGGGGGTCAGGCGTACCGCGGACGCGGTGCCCAGGGCCTTACCAGGTGAGTCATGATTTGGTTCTCGGCGGGGACTGGCTGCTCGTTGTCCTCGTCATGGCCGGAGCCGCGCCCGAGCTGGCCGCCAGCTACCAGTTCCTACTCATCGCGGTCCATTTCCGGCGCGATCACTACGCCGCGTGCGAGCCGTACTTCCCCCGGACGGCCGTGGTCATTCCAGCCTGGAACGAGGCCGCCGTCATCGGCACATCCATCGACCGGCTCATGCTGCTCGAGTACCCGCGGGACGCGCTGCGCATCTTCGTGGTGGACGACGCGAGCACGGACGACACACCCGACGTCGTGCTGGCCAAGGCGGCGCAGTACCCGGGCAACGTGATCCACCTGCGGCGGGAGAAGGGCGGCCAGGGCAAGGCGCACACGCTGAACCACGGGCTGGAGATCATCCTCGCCGACGACTGGATGGAGGCGCTCCTGATCATGGATGCCGACGTCATCTACGAGCCGCCTTCGCTCCGCACCATGACCCGGCACTTCGCCGATCCGAAGGTCGGTGCCGTCACCGCCTACATCAAGGAAGGCACCCGGCCCGGCAACTACCTGACCCGGTTCATCGGCTACGAGTACATCACCGCCCAGGCGGCCGCGCGGCGCAGCCAGAACGTCCTGGGCGCGACCGCCTGCCTGGCCGGGGGCGCCCAGCTGCACACGCGCGAGAACCTGATCGCCGTGGGCGGCCGGATCGACACATCCTCGCTGGCCGAGGACACCTTCACCACGTTCAAGACCCAGCTGGCCGGGCACCGGGTGGTCTTCGAGCCGCACGCCACCGTATGGGCGGAAGAGCCGGACAAGATCAACGGGCTGTGGAAGCAGCGGCTGCGCTGGGCCCGCGGCAATGTCCAGGTCACCCGGCAGTACCGGCACTTGTGGTTCCGGCCTCATCGTGGTCACCGCCTCGGCAGCATCAGCTTCGGGCTGTTCTGGTTCTGCCTGCTCCTGCAGCCGCTCTTCATGATCTCTTCGTCGGTCTCGCTGATCACGCTGTACTTTGCCAGCTTCCCGCAGGCGTGGCTGGCCTTTCACATCCTGTGGATCATCAACGCCGTCACCTATATTTTCATCACGCTGTTCTCGGTGCTCATCGACCCCCAGACCGGGCGGCACGTCTGGCGGGAAGCCATCATGTTCCCCGGCGCCGTGAACCTGGCCATCATCATCTACGCCTGCTTTCCCCGCCTGTTCCGCGACGGAATAGACGAGCTGTCCAGCGCAGCGCATATTACGGCCATCCGGCATTTCCCGGGCTGGCTCATATTGTTTGTATACGCCTGGCTCGCTGGCTCCATGGCCCTCGCCTACCTGGCCAAAGTGGCCGAGCCACACCGGGGCGGCCGCTTCATCAGCGGGCTGCTCGTCTATATCGTGGGATACGGATCGCTGCTGTGTGCGTGCACTTTCGCGTCCTACATCAAGGAATTGCGGAAAGCGGAGATGAAATGGGAAAAGACGGAGAAGACAGGGAAAGCAGCGATACCGATCTGACGACCACCCGCCCGGCGGAACCATCCCGGGCATTTCAGCGCGAGATCCGGGCCGCGGTCCGCTATGAGCGAGGCCTGGCCGTCAAGGCCGTGTTCGCGCTCGCGGTGGTGGCCGTCATCGTGACGATACGGCAGCTGTACTTCGCCTGACGCTTTCCGGCCGTTTCCGGGCACCGGAACCCGACCCTGTCAATAACAAATCGTAATCGGAGAATCACATAGGGTCATTATGTAGCGGGGGACGCTGCGGGCGGGACGGGGGTACCCATCGTGGCACGTGCATCCACCTTGCGGTGGCGGGTGATCAGCGCATCCGTCATCGCGCTGGTGCTGACGGCGGCAGCGCTGGCCGTCGCGCTCACCGCGGCGGCCAGCGCCCGGGGCGACAGCCGCGCGCTGTCCCGGCAGCTGGTACCCGCCGCCGCGTCCTCGGTCACCCTGATCAGCCTGTACAACACCCAGCAGACCGCGCTCCGGGATTACGTCACGGCTGGGCGCTCCGGGACACTGGCGCCCTACCGTGGCATCGCGGCGCAGATCCAGGAAGAAGAATCCCGGGTCGCCAGCCTGATCCGCGGCTACCAGGCGATCACGCCCCAGCTGGCGGCGACCCAGACCGCTCAGCGGACGTGGCTGAACCGCGTGGCGGCGCCGCAACTGAGCGCGGCGGCCCGTGGTGATTTTCCCGCCGCCCGGGCCTTGCAGGCTGACGTCCCGCGGACGCGGCCCTACGCCACGGCGGTTCGCTCGCACGGGGCGGCCCTGCAGGCTCAGATCGCCGCTGCGCAGCAGACGACCGCGAACCGGCTCAGCCACGCGCAGGCCTGGCTGCTGGGCGCCCTGCTGGGATTGTGCGTCGTCATCGCCGCCTTTGCGGCCGACGCGCTCTTCGGCGTCATCGTCAAGCTGCTGAGGCCGTTCACGGCGCTGGGCCACGCCGTGGACGCGGTGGCGCACGGGGACTACGGCACCCGCATCCCAGTGGTGGGCCCCGCCGAGCTCATGGATCTGGGCCGGAGCACGGAGATGATGCGCGTGGCTCTGGTGGCGACCCTGGGCAAGCGGGAACAGGCCGAGCAGCGATTCCGGTGGCTGTTCGACTCGGCCCCCGACGCCATGATCGCCGTCGCCTCCGACGGCTCGATCGCCATGGTGAACACCCAGGCCGTACGGCTGTTCGGATACCCGGCCCCCGACCTGGTGGGAAGCCCGGTGGAGATGCTCGTGCCGGAGGCGGAGCGCGCGGCGATGGCGGCCGAGCGCACCAGCTACTTCGCTGACCCGGCGGCCCGGCCCATCGACGCCGGGCTGAGACTGACCGGGCTGCGCCGCGACGGCCGCCAGTTCCCGGCCGAGATAAGCCTGAGCGGGCTGCCCACGGAGGGGGGGATGCTGGTCACGGCCGCGATCCGGGACATCTCGGAGCGGCTGGCCCTGGAGGAGGAGCGGGAACGGCTGCGGTCCGAGGCGGAACGGGAACGATTCGAGCGCCGGCTCCAGCAATCACAGCGGCTGGAAAGCCTCGGCCAGCTGGTCGGCGGGGTCGCGCACGACTTCAACAACCTGCTCAACGTGATCCAGGGCTACGCCGACTTCACCGCCGAGCAGGTCCAGCCGCTGGCCGAGACGGAACCGCGGCTCCAGCCCGTGCTCAGCGACATCGAGCAGGTCCAGGTCGCCGCCCGGCAGGCCGCGCGGCTGACCCGCCAGTTGCTGACCTTTGCCCGGCACGAGGTGAACCGGCCGGAGGTTATCGATCTCAACGAGGCGGTCAACGGCGCCAGCCAGCTCCTGGGCCGCACCCTGGGGGAGCACATCGACCTGGTGACCACGGCCGATCCGGCCCTGTGCCGGGTCAAGGCGGACCGTGGCCAGCTCGAGCAGGTCCTGGTGAACCTGGCGGTGAACGCGCGGGACGCGATGCCGGGCGGTGGCCGCCTGACCATCGAAACGGCCAACGTGGAGGTCGACGACGCCTACGCGGACGGCCGCCCCGACCTGAAACCGGGGCGTTACGCCCGGCTGCGCGTTTCCGACTCGGGCGTCGGCATGGACCGCGCCACCGTGAGTCGGGTCTTCGAGCCGTTCTTCACGACCAAGCCCAAGGGGCACGGTACGGGGCTTGGTCTCGCGACCGTCTACGGCGTCGTGAAGAAGGCGGGGGGCAGCATCGACATCTACTCCGAGCCAGGCCTGGGTACCTCGGTCAGCGTCCTGCTGCCGGCTACCCGTGAGGACGTCATGCCGTCCGCCGGCGCCGCTCCGCGCGGGGACAGCCAGCACGGTCACGGGGAGACGATCCTGCTGGTGGAGGACGAGGAAAGCCTGCGCGAGCTGACCCGGCGCATCCTGACCCGGCACGGCTACCAGGTGTGTGTGGCCGCCGGCGGCCGCGACGCCGTCGAGCGGGCCGGTGACCCGGCGCAGTCCATCGACATGCTGCTCACCGATGTAATCATGCCGGAGATGCTTGGCAATGAGGTCGCGGCCGGGGTCCGTGCCGTCCGGCCCGGCCTGCCCGCGCTCTACATGTCCGGCTACGCTCAGCCGATCCTGGACTCCCACGGCATGGAAACGCTGTCCATCGACATCCTGGAAAAGCCGTTCACTGAGGCGGCGCTGCTCGCCCGGGTCCACGAAACCATCAGCTGCGCGCCCGCCCAGCAGACCTGACCGGCCCCCGGGACCAGTGCCGGGCATGCGGGCGCTGTGGCCTGGCGCGGGCTGTGCCATCCCGTCAGCGCACCTGGCCCGGGACGAGGGGGACGGCGAAGCCGCATTTCGGGACCATAACCGGGGCGCTGCGCGGCCAGACGAGGACCTGCCGGATCGCGCCAGCGGGCTGGCACCGCTGGGAGGCGGGAGGCGCTCAGCCGAGCAGGCGCTGCACGCGAAGGAGTATGTTGCGCAGGTTGGCCTCGGAGGTGGCGTCGGCCGCCTCGCGCACCGGGAGCCAGCGCAGCGGCGCGCCGGGCGACTCAGCCCGGACACCGTCCGGATGGTGCGTGGCGAAGATGAAGCGGACATCCGCGTGCTCGTGCGCGGGCTCCTTGCGGCTGGCTGGCACCGAGACGATCGCCACCTGCCACAGCTCCGCGTCCGGCCACGGCTCCAGATCGGTCAGCCCGCTCTCCTCGCGTGCCTCCCGCAGCGCGACGGCCAGCGGGTCGCTCTCCCCCGGGTCGCCGTGCCCGCCGACCTGAAGCCAGGCCTGCTGCCGCTGATGCCAGCGCAGCAGCACCCGGCCGGTCTCCGGGTGCACAATCACGGCCGACGCGGTGACGTGCAGCGGGTTGGAACGCAGCCAGGGATCGGCCGTCCCGGACACCAGTTCCCGCGTCCGGGCCACGTCGGCGGCCTCAGCCTCGCCCTGCGGGCGGAAACGGTCGAGCAGGTCAAGCACGGGGCCGGAACTCATCGGGGGCACATCTCCTGCGGCGGGGCAACGGTACTGCCAGGCTAGTGCCCGGCAACGGCAGGTCCGGCGGCCCGTCAGGAAGTGCCGTGGCCGATGAGGGAGCCGATCGCGAAGGTGACACCGACGGCCAGGCCGCCCAGGACGAGCTGGCGCAGACCCGACCGCAGCATAGACCGGCCGGTGAGACGGCCGACGGTCATCCCGCCTGCCGCCAGCGCGACCGCCGTGATGGTCAAGGTGGCAGCCAGAACCGGGAAGCCGAGCAGGTACGGCAGCAGCGGCACCAGCGCGCCGAAGGAGAAGGCGAACAGTGAGGCCAGGCCGGCCAGGATCGGTGACGGCAGCTCGGTGTATTCGATCCCCAGTTCCTCCCGGGTGTGCACGCGCAGCGCGGTACCCGGATCCTTCATCACGGCCGCGGCCATCCGGGCGGCGGTCTCGGCGTCGGCGCCGTAGTCGCGGAAGTAGTCAGCCAGCTCCAGCTCCTCGGCGGCCGGGAACCGGGCGAGCATGCTCCGCTCCAGGTTGACCTCGGCGTACACCAGCTCGTTCTGGTTGGTGACCGAGATGTACTCGCCGGTCCCCATCGAGAACGCCCCGGCGACCAGCGCGGCGACGCCGGTCAGCACCACGGCGTGCGCCGAGACCCCGCCGCCGCCGACCCCCGCGATCAGCGACGCGTTGGTGACCAGCCCGTCAACCGCGCCGAAGACGGTCGGCCGCAGCGTCCCCCCGGACACGTCGCGGTGCCGGTGTGACCAGCCGGCCCGGTTCGCGGCCGCGCCGATGGCGTCAGACGGCTCCCGGGCCTCCTCGTTGTTCATTGACGCGCCTCCCCGTCGGCGGCCGTGCAGCGGCCGGTGCGACGCCGGCCCGGTCCCGTCCGGCGGCTCGATCCGCGCCGCGGGCCGGTGCGGCCGGTCAGCTCGCCGCGGCATGTGCATGACCCAAGGATGCCGGAAAAGGCGGCCGGCGCCGAATCTGGCGACCGCCTCGGGGGGCAGGGGGCGGATGGCGAGGCTAGGCGAGCCGCCGGTGCCCGCCGCCGACATGGCTCATGGCCGCCCCAGAACACGAACAGACCACCCCGCGTTCTGCCACACGCCGGCGTCTAGCCCGCACCGGGCGTCGATGACGGCTCGCTGGGCGACCACCATAGCCAGCGCGGCCGGGTCGATAGCCCGGTAATCCGCCCAGTCGGTGAGGTGCAGGATCAGGTCGGCACCTTTGGCCGCCTCGAACACGGACGCCGCGTACTGCAGATCCGGGCGGATGCGCGCCGCGTTCGGCATCGCCACCGGGTCGTGAACGGATACGATGGCGCCCTCCGTGGCGAGCCTCCCGCAGATGTCGAGGCTCGGTGAATCCCGGATGTCGTCGCTGTTGGGCTTGAACGCGATACCGAGCACAGTCGTCCGCTTGCCCGCCAGTGAGCCACCCACGGCCTCACGAGCCATAACGACGACCCGCTCACGCCGGCTCATGTTGATCGCGTCGACGGTGCCCAGGAGGCTGGCCACCGAATCCACGCCGAGGGCCGCCGCCGTAGCGCGAAAGCCGCGAATGTCCTTGGGCAGGCAACCGCCGCCGAACCCGAGGCCGGGGCCGAGGAACTTCCGGCCGATCCGCTCGTCATGGCCCAGCGCTTCGGCCAGCCGGACCACATCGGCACCCGTCGTCTCGCACACCTCCGCCATCGCGTTGATGAAGGAGATCTTGGTGGCCAGGAACGCGTTGGCCGACACCTTGACCAGCTCAGCCGTCTCGAGGTCCATGACCAGCGCAGGGATGTCCAGCGCAAGCGGTCTTGCGTAGACCTGGCGCAGCAGCTGGACTGCCTGCTCCGACGTCACGCCGAAGACGAACCGGTCCGGGGTGAGACTGTCCTGCACGGCGTGTCCCTCCCGGAGAAACTCCGGGTTCCAGGCCAGGTCCACGTCGTCGCCGGCCGGCGCCGCACCCCGGATCCGGGCCAGCAGCGCCCGCGCGGTCCCGACCGGGACCGTGGACTTGCCGACGATCAGGCACGGCGAACTGAGGTGCGGGGCCAGCGCGTCCGATGCCGCGTGCAGATAGCTCAGGTCCGCCGCACCGCCATCGGCCTCAGGCGTGCCCACGCAGAGAAAATGCACATCGCCGAAGTGGCCCACGTCCGCGAACGATGTCGTGAAACGCAGCCGGCCCGCGTCGACGTTCTTCCGCAGCAACGGCTCAAGGGCCGGCTCGAAGAATGGCGCTTCACCGGCGGCAGCCTTGGCGATCTTCTGGCTATCCACGTCGATCGCCAGCACCTCGTGCCCAAGGTCCGCCATGCAGACGGCATGGGTGAGGCCCAGATAGCCGGCGCCGATGACGGCGACGCGCGGGAGAGTTCCGGTCGTGTTCATATGGCTCATCCTTGGCTGGTCGAAGTACTTCTCAAGCAGGCGAACATGCGATGGTGGAGAAGCCGCTTCCGGCTGCGCTGACGACGTTGTTGCAGGCAACCACGGTCTGAAGTCTCTTGCTCTGTACGTAAATGCCGTACCCGGGCCCG
>JBEKCN010000088.1:0-8434 GCA_050014855.1 Streptosporangiaceae bacterium
TGCGGGTTCGATTCCCGTCACCCGCTCCAGGCAAGCCCAGGTCATGGCACAGTCGTGCGTCCTCGTCCGCGGGTTCCCACGGCCATTCGCCGGGTGCTCGTGCCATTAGGCGCTCAACAGATCGCAAGCGCCCTCCTAAGCTGTTCAAGCTGATAGTCGATTCGTTTGAGGTCGGTCCGCGGC
Source organism: Streptosporangiaceae bacterium (assembly GCA_050014855.1). Taxonomy (GTDB): domain Bacteria; phylum Actinomycetota; class Actinomycetes; order Streptosporangiales; family Streptosporangiaceae; genus Bog-532. The sequence continues at coordinate 184 of JBEKCN010000088.1, forward strand.
GCCGGCGATCCGGCCAAGCGCTCGTTGCCCGTCACACCAAGCTGGACGGCGAGCATCCAGGCCGCGTGGCGCTCTGGCGACGCCCGGCGCGCGGGACATGAGTCCTGTCAGTAACCGTGGGTACGCTAGAAGCAGGACGGAGATGGGCGATGACAGAGCCGGAAGCACGAAGGCCGGACTCTCGGGTGCCGAGCCGGGAGCGAAGCAGGGACGACGTTCTGGCTGCTGCACGCCCCTTGCCTCCCGACGAGGACGTTCTCATGGATGACCTCACGGAGGATGAGGACCGCCTCTTCGCCGGTGCTGTGCGCGACGCATGACTTCTGGCATCCGGGGTCCGGCCGTCATAGACACCGGGGTCTTCGCCGCACGTCTCACGCCCAGCGGGAGCTTACTGGCCGCGCGCTATCGCCCGCTCCTTGCCGGGCGACCAGCTGTCATCTCCTTCGTCACCGTGGCTGAGCTGGGATATGGCGCCAGGCTGGCTGGTTGGGGTCCCGGGAAGCTGCGTCGGCTGGAGTATGAGATAGCCCGGGCGGAGATCGTCTGGCCGGGGCCGCACCTTGTCGAGGCATACGCCTCGCTTCGCACCTGGTGTGTCCGGACCGGGCATGGCTTGGGCCAGAAGGAACACGAGGCGGATCGCTGGGTGGCTGCCCCGGCGATCTGGCTGCGGGTCCCCCTTGTCGCTCACGATCGCATCTTCACGAACGTGAAGGACCTCGAACTCTTGACGAAGCTCGGCGCAGCAAATGACCGCGCGGAATATGAGAAGGCATTCCGCGAGGGCAGCCTGGAAGGGTGGCGGGCAAGCAGTTCCGTTTCATAGACCGGCGGTGAAAGCTGCCCCGCCGGGGTTCCAGCACGGCGATTGAACGGACCTCCAAGCCATTAGCGGGCCACTAGCCAGCGTGGCGAGGGGCAGCCAAGGTCACTTGGGCTGCCACGGACGCCTGGTCAGCGACAGGCAGCCGTAACCACTGCACTTCCCAAGCTGAGAGTGCGAGTTCGATTCTCGTCACCCGCTCCCAGCGTGAAGGCCCAGGTCAGGACGTAAGTCCCGAGCCTGGGCCTTGACCGTTCGCGGGCGGTGACAGAGCCGTTCTGGATCAAGGCGGCGCCTGCAGCGCCGCACCCGGCGCTCCCCGCGCCGGGCTCAGCCCTGGGGAGGCCCGCCCGCCGCGCCCGCGCCGAGATACGTTGGACCGGCCGGAGATTCGGTGGCCATTCTCCGCTTCCGATTATCCGGCGTCGCCCGGAACCGGCCAAGGGCGCTTCGCGTCGCTGACGCGATGGCCTGGCGGCCACTCTTGACCGAACCCGGTCGAGAGTCGCCGGATCTGGCAGCTGTTGGGGAATCGCAGACTTGCGGTCAATAGCGGAGTCCAGCATGACGGTCGCTGAGAACGTGTGATGTGAGGTAAGGCGCATGCTGGCGATTGTCAATGAGCTGGGAGGGATTGCTCCGTCAGCGCCAGGAGCCCCGACCACCGGGATCGTACTCCGCGCCACTTTTGATGATCCCGGTAGACCAGCTGCTAGACCTTCGCCAGGAAGGCTTCCGGGCCGAATACCCGTGAAAGGAATCAGCCCGACGTCGGTTCGGGGGCTTACTTGGTTTCGTCTGGCCCGGGCAATTTGAGCCGGTCCGAGACCAGCTCCTCGAGGCGGCGCCATGCGGGCGATGACGCTGTCGCTGCTTGAGCTGACAGCAGGGTGTTGATGGTCGAGATTTCGGCCTCGAACCCTGGCGGCGGCGGGCTCGGGGATTGTTTCGCCAGCCAGGCAGCTGCCCGGTCGGCCAGGTCGATCAGGCGGCGGTCGTCGGGGTCCCAGTCGTGGGCTTGATCCCAGGCCACGTAAATCTGCCGGAAGTCAGGGTCGGCGAGGGCGGCTTTCTTATCCGCTGCCCACTGCGCCACCTGCTCGGGCACGCGAGCCATGAGCAGCGTCCAGCCGTCGCGTTCGAGGGTCATGGCCCGCTCGCTGACACCAAGGGAGCGCATGTAGTCGAGGAGATCGGTGACATTGGCGGGCAGGACGAGTCGTTCGCCGGCCTTTAGCCCGGCAAGCTGACGGCGGAGTCGCTCGAGATCCCTAATTCGTTCCTGGAGCGATTGGTCGACCTTGGTGATGGCGCTGGCGAACTCGGCGGGGTCGCCATCGAGGAGCTGACGGACCCGGTTGAGGGGCACCCCGGCGTCGGCGAGGGCCTTGATCCGGATCAGGTCGACCACGGCCTGGGCGTCGTATCGGCGGTAGCCGGACCGGTCACGGACTGGTTCAGCGAGCAGGCCCCGCTGGTGGTAGTGGCGGATGGCCCGGACCGTGACACCGACGTGAGCAGCGAGCTGGCTGATGGTCAGCCCGGCTCCGTCGGATGGGGTCGGCGGCGGGGCGGGTGGCCGGGTCACTGCCCTGGCGCCGCTGCCGGGCCGCGGTTGTAGCGGGCCATCGCCCAAATGTAGCCAGTGACGGCGATCCCGGCGCACCAGGCGGCACTGACGGCGGCGTGATCGCCGATCGGGCCGCTGGTGAGCAGGTCGCGCACGGTATCGGTGAAGGCGGTGAACGGCTGGTAGGTGGCGAACTGGCGTAGCCCGCCGGCCATGGAGGCGGTGGGAACGAACCCGCTGCCGAGGAAAACCAGCAGGAGCAAGAACATGGGGGTGTTGCTGGCCGTCCCCACGGTCTTGGCGACCACGCCGAGGGCGACGCCCAGCCAGGTGAGAGCCAGGGTGATCATGGCCAGGAAACCGGCGGTGGCGAGCCATCCGGCCGCCCCGGCGGTCGGGCGGAACCCCGCCAGCAGTGCGACGCCGATGACGACGGCCACGGCCAGCAGGGTCTGGATCATGCTGCCCAGGACGTGACCGGCGAGGACTGAGGGCCGCCAGATGGCCATGGTGCGGAACCGGTCGATGATGCCTTCGGTCATGTCGCTGGCTACTCCGACGGCGGTGGCTGTCGCGCTGGAGGCCACGGTGAGCAGGATGATCGCCGGGGAGACATAGTTGACGTACACGCCACGCCCGCCGAGTCCGTGGCCTAGCCCGTTGCCCAGGGTGGCACCGAACACGTACACGAACAGCAGAAGAAACATGACCGGCAGGAAGACCATCATGAGCGGGACCCCAGGGTAGCGCTGCATGTGGCGCAGGTTGCGGCGCAGCATGGTCGCGGTGTCGCGGGCGGCGTGGGTGGCGGTCATCGCTGAGTGTCCTCGCTGGCGGTGGGGTGGCCGGTGACCGCGAAGAACACGTCGTCGAGGTCGGGCGTGTGGATCGACAGGCTTTCGATATCGATGGCGTGCTGGTCGAGCTGTTCAAGCAAGGCCCGCAGCGCCGGGACGGAACCATCGCCCGGAACCTGCAAGCTGATCGTCTCGTCGTCGCGCCCGGTACTGGTGAGAAGGCGCGCGGCCGTCTCCAGATCCTGCGGGTCGGTGAATTGCAGGCGGATGTGCCCGCCGGGGATGCGGGCCTTGAGCAGCGCGGGGCTGCCTTCGGCGACAAGGGCCCCGTGGTCCAGCACGGCGACGCGGTCGGCGAGTTGGTCAGCCTCCTCGAGGTCCTGCGTGGTCAGCAGGATTGTGACCCCGTCAGCGGCCAGACCGCGGATGATCTGCCACATGACGTGGCGGCCCCGCGGGTCCAGCCCGGTGGTGGGTTCGTCGAGGAACACGATCCGCGGAGCACCGACCAGGGTCATGGCCAGGTCGAGGCGGCGGCTCATCCCACCCGAGTAGGTAGCCGCCATCTTGCCGGCCGCCTCGGACAGATCGAACCGGCCGAGCAGCTCGGCAGCCCGACGACGGCCGTCGGCCCGGCTCAGGTGCGCCAGGTCCGCCATCATCATCAGGTTCTCCTGGCCGGTGAGCAGCTTGTCCACCGCCGAGAACTGCCCAGTAACACCGATCGCGGCGCGCACCAGGTCGGCCTCCCGGACCATCTCATGACCGGCTACTCGTATCACGCCGGCATCCGCCGCCAGGAGGGTGGAGAGGATCCGCACGGTGGTGGTCTTGCCCGACCCGTTAGGCCCCAGCAACGCGAACACAGATCCCTCGACGACATCGAGGTCGATACCGTCGAGCACCACCTGGTCGCCGAACGATTTGCGGACCCCTCGGGCCTCGACAGCCAAGGCGGCACGACCGGGAGCCGCCGAAGTCACCGATGAATGCTCGGGGCCCCGGCGGTGCGCCGTTCCAAGCCGCGGAGCAAACGGGCCGGCATCGCCAGGCACGCCCGCCGGCTGATCAGTCGGGTTGCTCATAGCCCCAATCGTGCAAGGCTGACGCAAGGTCAATGTCAAGCCTCTTAATGCGGTTGGGGTTACTGCGCGCGCGAATCAGCCCCGACCCCTGACGCAGGTCAGACGAAGACCGTCGGGCCATTAGCGGGCCATTAACCCCGGTCAAGAGCGGTACCTGACGGACACTCACGTACAGCCCCTCCCGCAGCTCAGAGGGCATAACAGCCGGGATAGCGCAGATTCCCAAGCTGATAGCGGGTTCGATTCCCGTCACCCGCTCCAGCCCCGAAGGCCCAGGTCAGGATGTGAGTCCCGAGCCTGGGCCTTGATCGTTCCCGGGGCGTTGCCGGCTCGGCGTGCCATTCACGGGTCAGTCTGGCAACGCCCCCGGCATCAGCCACTCGGGACCGTCAGCCACCACAGGACCAGTCGCTAGGAAACCTGCGAATCTCGCTTCCGTCCGGCCGGGTCACCCGTAGCGGATGAGGTGCTGGTACCCGCCCAGTGCCAGTCTGGGAGTCGTGGTGGTCTTTCTGCCGGCATCTGGGCCAGTGGCACGGCCTGCCACGGTCACCGGTCACGCGCCCCGGCAGACCGCGATGGAACTGAAGTCGTGGTCTGGCGTGAGAAACGACGCGGGCTGCGCCTCAAAGGGCGCACGGGCGGAAGAGATGAAGACCGGCAGGGAGTAGCTCAGTCGCTAATGACCTCGCGTGGGGCGGCGCCGCTCTGCACGAGGCTGACCATGGAGGAACAGATGTCCACACCCATCGCTGCTGATTTCAGTGACCGCGCTGACTTCGCCAATTCCGATCGCGGCTTTATCGGCACGCTGGAGCCGATGGTTATCACGGCGGCGGATGGCCGCGTGGTCTGGGACATGGACTCTTGGGGCTTCCTCGACGGCGCCTGCCCGGACACCGTTAGTCCCAGCCTGTGGCGGCAGGCACAGCTGACGGCCAAGCACGGCCTGTATGAGGTGACCGACGGGATCTACCAGGTCCGCGGCTTCGAGATGTCCAACATGACACTGGTGGAAAGCGACCACGGCGTCATCGTCATCGACCCGCTGATCTCCCAGGAGGTCGCAGCCGCGGCCATCGCCCTGTACCGGCGGCATCGGGGCGACCGCGCCGTCACGGCCGTCATCTATACCCACGCCCATCTGGATCACTTCGGCGGAGTCCTGGGCGTGGTCGATGCCGATACCAAGGTCCCGATCCTCGCGCCCGAACATTTCCTTGAGCATGCGGTGTCGGAGAACGTCTACGCCGGGGTGGCGATGCTGCGTCGCAGCTACTACTACGCCGCCATCGGCCTGCCCAAGAGCCCGACCGGTACCTTGGGGATCGGCCTGGGTGCGGGGGGCTCGACCGGCACACCGGGCCTGATCGCGCCAACCGTCGAGATAACCCGCAGTGGGCAGCAGGAGGTCCTCGACGGGGTGCGCGTGATTTTCCAGCTGACCCCGGCCACCGAGTGCCCGGCGGAGATGAACTTCTACTTCCCCGACAAGCGGGCCCTGTGCATGGCCGAGAACGCCACCCACAACATGCACAACCTGCTGACTCTGCGTGGCGCGCAGGTCCGTGACCCGCGGATCTGGTCGCGGTACCTGGCCGAGGCGATCGAGCTGTTCGCTGGGCAGTCGGACGTGGCGTTCGCCTCGCACCACTGGCCCGCCTGGGGCACCAGCGACATCATCGCCTTCCTGGCCCAGCAGCGGGACCTGTATGCCTACCTCCATGACCAGACGCTGCGGCTGATCAACCAGGGCTACGTCCACAGCGAGATCGCCGAGATGATCGAGCTGCCGCCCGACCTGGACCGGGCCTGGCACACCCGCGGCTACTACGGATCAGCCAATCACAACGTCAAGGCCATCTACCAGCGCTACCTCGGCTGGTTTGATGCCAACCCGGCCCACCTGTGGCAGCATCCACCCGAGGCGGCCGGGGCACGGTATGTGCAGGCCTTCGGCGGCGTGGATGCGACGGTGGCCAAGGCGACGGAGTTCTTCGACCAGGGCGACCTGCGGTTCGCCGCCGAGCTGGCCAGCCACGCCGTGTTCGCCGACCCAGACCATGACGCTGCACCGGAACTGCTCGCCACCGTCGGTCACCCTGACCAAACCCCAGCTGCTGCAGTCCCAAGCTGATAGTGCGGGTTCGATTCCCGTCACCCGCTCTGAGGGGTTACCTGAGACCGAAGGCCCAGGTCAGGACGCGAGTCCCGAGCCTGGGCCTCTGCGGGGCCTGCGGCCCCAGCCCTGAGCCATGCGCAGGCTGCGGTCTCAGCAGGCCGGTCTGCGTCCGCGACCGGGCAGGCCGGCCGCATTGCCTGGCCTGCCGGCGCCAGGGCAGCGATCCGGACTCCGCAGCGATCGTGGGGTGCCGCGACGGTTCCCCCAACGTCACCCAATCGCATCAATTCAGGTTGATGTATTGTCTGGGTTGTGGGTGGTGCACGATCTGACTTGGTGATCGGATCGCAGGAGTTTCTGCGACTGGCGGGAGATCCGCTGCGGTGGCGGTTGCTGACGGAACTGGCCCGCAGTGACCGGCACGTGCAGGAACTGACCGGTCTGCTGGACCGGCCGCAGAATCTGGTGTCCTACCACCTGGGCAAGCTGCGCTCGGCGGGTCTGGTGTCCGCGCGGCGCAGCTCGGCGGACGCACGCGGCACTTACTACACCGTTGATCTGGGACGGTTTGGTGAGCTGCTGGCCCAGACAGGCCGCACGGTGCATCCCGGGCTGCAGCTGGCTCCGCTGCCCCCGCTGGTTTCGGCGGCACCAGCGGGGAGGACGGCGGCACGGCTGCTGTTCTTGTGCACCGGTAACAGTGCCCGGTCCCAAATCGCCGAAGCGCTGGCGGTGGCCCGCTCGGGTGGCCGCGTAGAGGCGCACAGCGCGGGAAGCTGCCCCAAGCCGTTGCACCCCAACGCGGTCCGGGTGATGCACGAACGCGGCATCGAGGTGGGACTGCGCCAGTCGAAGCATCTGAGTATCTTCGCGGCGGACCGGTTCGACTATGTGATCACGATGTGCGACAAGGTGCGTGAGGTCTGCCCAGAGTTCCCCGGTCATCCTGGCTACATCCACTGGAGCATCCCGGACCCGGCCGCGTCCGGGGGCGATGACGACGCTACGCTGCCAGCGTTCCGGGACACTGCGGCCGAGGTGGACCGGCGTATGACCTACCTGCTGGCGGGGCTGGGTGCGCTGCCGGGGCAGGGATCGGCTTGACCAGCGGCGGCGCGAGGGCCGACGGAGCCGTCCCGCCCGATCCCGCACAAGCCGCCGCGCCGGCCCTGGAGCCGGTGCCACTGACCACAATCCTGCGGGAGTGGGGACGGATCGGCTGTATCGGGTTCGGCGGGCCGCCGACCCACATCAAAATGCTCCGTGACCTGTGCGTCGAACGCCGTCACTGGCTGACCCCCGAAGAATTCGAAGACGCGATCGTCGTCTGCAACCTGCTGCCCGGGCCGGCCTCCACGCAGCTCGCGATCTTCTGCGCGTGGCGGCTGAGGCGCCGTCCCGGCGCCCTGGTCGGCGGCACCGCGTTCATCGTGCCGGGATTGATCGTCATCCTGGCCCTGGCCGCGCTGTTCCTCAGCAAATCCCCGCCGCTGTGGGTGCTGGGCGCAGGGGCCGGGGCCGGGGCCGCGGTCCCGGCAGTGGCCATTCACGCGGCGACCAGCCTCACCGGCCCAAGCTGGAAACGGCGCAGGCAGACCCTCCGCTGGCTGATCTACCTGATCGTCGCCGCTGCTGCCGCCGCGACGCTCGGCGTGTGGCTGGTCCTGGTGATCCTGGGCTGCGGGGTGTTCGAACTGGCGATGCAGCTGTTCGCCGGACGCCGTGACGGCGCTCCGCTGCCCGGCGTGATGCTGGCCCCCATCGTGGCGGCGGGAGCAATCGGCGGCGGAGTCCTGCTGTCGGTGGCCTGGGTCGCGCTGAAGGTCGGGGCGCTTTCATTCGGCGGCGGGT
>JBEKCN010000089.1:0-8404 GCA_050014855.1 Streptosporangiaceae bacterium
ACCACCAGCACCGGCGCGTCCAGCATCGCGGCCAGGTCGGCGATCGTCGTCCCGGCCGGGTCATACCGCACCAGCAGCCCCCCGGCCCCCTCGACGATGACCTGGTTACGCTCCTCGGCCAGCGCCGCGATGGAGCTCGCCGCCGCCCGCAGGTCCAGCGGCAGCCGGCCGGCCCGCCGCGCGGCCGCCTCGGGGGACAGCGGATCGGGATACCGGGCGAACTCATGCAGGTCAGCAACGCCGGACAGCGCGGCCACGGTGGCCAGGTCACCTGGGGCGCCGGGTGGCTCACCGGTCTGTACCGGCTTGACCACGGCCACGCGTTCCCCGCGGGCCCGGGCCAGCGCGGCCAGGGCCGCGGCGGTGACGGTCTTGCCGACGTCTGTTCCCGTGCCGCTGACGATGATCAGGCTCAATCGGGTAACCGCCGCAGCCGGGTGACGAACTTGTACCGGTCACCGCGGTACCAGGACTGGGCCCACTCGACCGGCTCCCCGGTGACGTCCACCGCGTGCCGGGACAGCAGCATCAGGGGCATACCAATGTCCACCGCCAGCAGGTCGGCGCTGTGCGGATCGGCCAGCACGGTCTCGATCGTCTCCTCGGCTTCGGTCAGCCGGACGCCATAGGCGGAGCCGAGGGCCTCGTACAGCGAGCTGTGCCGGTTGAGCTGCTTGCGCAGGCCGGGGAACCGGCGGGCCGGCAGGTGGGAGGTGTCGATGGACATCGGCTCGCCGTCGGCCAGCCTGAGCCGGTGGATGCGCAGCGCGCGGCCCCCCGGGCGGATACCGAGCAGCTGGGCCAGGTCCTCATCGGCCGCGATGTAGCCGATCTCCAGGATTTTCGTCTGCGGGTGCAGGCCGTGCGCCCGCATTCCTTCGGTGTAGCTGGCCAGCTCCAGGGCCTGAGCCACCTTGGGCTTGGCCACGAACGTGCCCTTGCCCTGCCGCCGCAGCAGGCGTCCCTCGACGACGAGCTCGGCCAGCGCCTGGCGGACGGTGGTCCGCGACGTACCGTAATCGCGGGCCAGCTCGCGTTCCGGCGGGACCGGGCTGCCCGGCGCCATCGTGACGATGAGCTCGAGCAGCTGGTGCTTGACCGTGTAGTACTTGGGCAGCCTCAGCAGCGGGCTGGCCAGCACCTGGCCTGGCCCATTCTCGCTGGTCCTGCCCTCGCCGGCTGGGGCCGCGACCGGCCTGGCCGCCACGCCCCGCCGGCCGCCGGCCATGCTGCGCTTATCCGGCGGGTCCGGGGAGACGGGAACGGGGAAGACGGTCATGGCCACTTCCTTCCGGCTGAAGCGGTTATCCGGACATGATCTCTCACCGCACCCAGTGCGCGGAATGCCATGACGAGGTCAACTTCTGTGAGGTTGGCCCGGGCCGTCAGCCGCAGGCACGCTTCGCCGGGCCGGACCGAGGGCGGCCGGAAGCACCCGGCCCGGACGCCGTGGGCGGCGCAGATCCGCTGCGCCTCCAGCGCCGCGTCCGCCGTGCCGAGCGTGATCCGCACGACCGCCGCGGCCGGGGGCGGCACCGTGAACCCCAGGTCGGCGGCCATGCCCGCCAGCCGCCGCGCGTTGTCCCGGGCCCGCCGCCCGAGCCCCGGATCGTCGCGGAGGATGGCCAGCGCCGCCCGGGCGGCCGCCACGCTCGGCGGGGCCAGCCCGGTGTCGAAGATGAACGGCCGCCCCACGTCGATGAGCGTGCTGATCACCTCGGGCGCCGCGGCGACGGCGCCGCCCTGGCCGGCCAGCGACTTGGACAGCGTGAGCGTCCGGATGACCTGCGGGTCGTGTTCCAGTCCGGCGGCGGCGGCCACGCCCCGGCCGCCCGGGCCGAGGACGCCGAAAGCGTGCGCCTCGTCCAGCACCAGGAGGGCCTGGTGGGCACGGGCCAGGCGGTGCAGTTCGGCCACGGGGGCCTGATCGCCGGTGACCGAGAACACCGTGTCGCTGACCACAATGGCCGCGGGCTCGGTACGGCCGGCCAGCAGCCGCTCCACCGCACCGGCGTCAGCGTGCGGCGTGACCTCGACGCGGATACCGCGGGCCCGCGCGAGCCGGCACCCGTCGATCAGTGAGGCGTGGTTGGCGGCGTCAGAGACGATGAGCACGCCCGGCGTCTCGGGAGACTCCGGGCCCGGAGTCTCGGGAGGCTCCGGGCCCGAAGTCTCCAGGGTCTCCGGGGTCTTGGCCCCGAGGACCTGCGCCAGCGCCGTGATCACCGCCGCGTTGGCCAGGTAGCCGGAGGAGAAGACGAGTGCGGCGGCGGCCCCGGTAAAGGCGGCCAGCTCGCGCTCCAGCTCGGAGTGCAGCTCGGTGGTCCCGGTGACCAGGCGTGATCCGGTGGCACCGGTACCCCAGGTCCGGGCGGCGCAGGCGGCCGCCTCGGCCAGCCGTTCGTCCTCCGCGAGGCCGAGGTAGTCGTTCGAGGCCAAGTCGACCAGCCGGCCCGGCCGGGTCCGTCCCGTCGGAGACTCCGGGTCGCTGGAGACTCCGGAGACTCCGGGCGGCCGGGGCTGCAGTTGCCGGCCCAGTCCCGCGGCGCGGCGCGCCTCGGCCGCCTGGCGGAGCGTCGCCAGCGGGGGCGAGGCGGCGGTTGCCGCCGGTGGCGGCGATGATGGCTGTGTCTTCATGGGTCCTGATAGGTTTCCCCAGCGTGCGGTCCCCGTCAAGCCGGAGGGCCGGCGACCGCACCCGTCCGGCGGATCGGGGCGGCCCCGCCCGGCCGGAGCGGGGAAGGTGGCGGGCGGGGGGAATCAGCCGCCGCTGAGTGCAATTATGGGTGTGTGCCCACGCTCACCGATCTGGCCAGCCGCCACACCAATCTGACCAGCGCAGACCTGGAGTGCCTGCATGCGCTGGTGTCGGACTGGCAGCTGCTGGCCGACTTGTCGTTCGCCGACCTTATCCTCTGGGCGCCGGTACGGGACGGCGGCGGCTGGGTGGCGCTGGCCCAGATGCGGCCCACCACCGGGCCGACCTCGTTCCAGGATGACGCGGTCGGGACGATGGCCAAGCCGGGGGACAGCGCGCTGCTGGACACCGCGCGGGACGAGCGCCGGATCTGGCGGGAGAGTGACCCGGACTGGACCACCGGCGTGCCGGTGCGCGCCGAGACCATCCCGGTGACCCGGGAGGGCCGGGTGATCGCCGTAATCGAGCGCAACACCAACCTGAATTCCGCCCGCACCCCGAGCCGGCTGGAGCTGACCTACCTGCAGGGCGCGGACGACCTGGCCCGGATGGTGGCCGAGGGAACGTTCCCGTTCGGCGGCGAGGAGGCCACGCTGGCCCGGTCGCCTCGCGTGGGCGACGGACTGCTGCGTCTCGGCCGCGCCGGGCGCGTCACCTACGCCAGCCCCAACGCGCTGTCGGCCTTCCGCCGGCTTGGCCTGGCCACCGACCTGGTGGGCGCGGAGCTGGGGCCGCTGGTGGCTAAGCTGTGCGCGACCTGCGGCGGGCCGCTGGATGAGTCCCTGATGCTGGTGGCGTACGGCCGGGTCCCACGGGACGCGGAGATCGAGGGCAACGGGTCGATCGTCCAGCTGCGGTCGATCCCGCTGATCGTGGGCGGCAGCCGGACCGGGGCCCTGATCCTGGTCCGGGACGTGACCGAGCTCCGCCGGCGGGAGCGCGAGCTGATGACCAAGGACGCGACGATCCGGGAAATCCATCACCGCGTCAAGAACAACCTCCAGACGGTGGCGGCCCTGCTCCGGCTGCAGGCGCGCCGGCTCCACGGCCCGGAGGCGCGGGCCGCGCTGGAGGACGCCGTCCGCCGGGTCGGCTCCATCGCGATCGTGCACGAGACGCTGTCCCACGCGCCCGACGAGATCGTCGCCTTCGACGAGGTCGCGGACCGGGTGGTGATGATGGCCTCCGAGGTGGCCGGGACCGAGATCCAGGTGACCCCGAAGCTGACCGGGACGTTCGGCCCGCTGCCGGCGTACGTGGCGATGCCGCTCGCGCTGGTCCTGACCGAGCTCCTGCAGAACGCTCTGCAGCACGGTTTCGCCTACCCCGAGCCGGCCAGCGGCGAGACCAGACGGTCCACGGGCAGCGTCGAGGTGAGCGCGGTGCGCGGGCCGGACCGGCTGACGGTCGTGGTCGTCGACGACGGCGTGGGGCTGCCGGAAGATTTCGACCCCGAATCCTCCAGCTCTCTAGGGCTGCAGATCGTGCGGACGCTGGTCGTCGGCGAGCTGGGCGGGAAGCTGGAGATCACGCCGCGGCCGGAAGGCGGGACACAGGCCCTCGTCGATCTCCCCTTGCAGGAAGACGAGCGGCCCAAGGACCAGGAGGGCTAGCCGCCCCGGGGGCCCAGGACGAGGAGGCGGCGGCGGCTGGGGACGGGCGGGGATTGGCATCCTCCCCGCCCTGAACTGAACGGCGGGGCTTGCGCCCGGCAAGGATCTGGAGACGGGCGGGGGATTGACATCCTCCCCGCCCTGAACTGAACGGCGGGGCTTGCGCCCGGCAAGGATTCGGTCAGCCGGAGACGGACTGGGCGTGCGCGCGGGCGCGGAGCCGCAGCGTGCGCCGCTTCAGGGCCCGCCGCTCGTCCTCACTCGTGCCGCCCCACACGCCGGCGTCCTGGCCGGAATCGATCGCCCAGTCCAGGCAGGAATCCATTACTGGACAACGATGACAGACGCGCTTCGCCTCGTCGATCTGGAGCAGCGCAGGACCGGTGTTTCCGATCGGGAAGAACAACTCAGGATCTACGTCACGGCAGGCGGCGTTGTGGCGCCAGTCCATGAGGTCACTCCTTCGGGGCATGTCGGCCGCACAGCGGGGGGCTTGGGCCCGGTGCGCCGTAGCTTGTGAATGATTTCACTAGCTAGCGTCGTATATTGAGACAAGTCACTTCGCCATATTAAAGCGGTGCCAGCTGGCAACCTGCCCGGAGCTGCTTCATAGCCCAGACACGCGGTGGGAAACCGGGAAACCTGCTTGGGTGCTGTCACACCTGAGCGGGCTCCCGCCCGGCATCGTCTAAAGTTTCTCAAGCGCGCCGCTGGGAACGCAAGAGGACGCAACAGTGATCTTCGTCAATTCAATGTGACCTGAATCACAATTAATGTGACGCAAGTAGTTCGCAGCCCGCAACAATGCCGGGACGCAATCAGGCGATTACCCGCAGCGCTTCCGGTACCGAGCGAAATGTGACCGACTCCCCTTCGCCGATGTACTCCCCGTCCACCTGGATGGCCGTCGGCTCGCGCGAGGACACCGTGACTTCCGTCTGATCGTGCAGGCTTACCACGTACCTTCCGGTGGGCGCCCGGCCGTCGCGCCGCATCATCTGGCGCATGGCGTGGAGCGTGGAGAAGGTCCGCAGGCGGCGCAGCGCGAACACGTCCAGCCCGGTGTCGAAGCTGGCGTCGGGTGTCGGGCTCACCGGATGGCGGCCGATGTACGACCACGGGGTGGTGTTGGAGATCAGGGCCAGGCCCAGCGGGGCGATGGTGGTCCCGGCTGGCGTTTCCAGGGCCAGCGCCGGGTGCCGCCGGTCGATTCTGCGGTAGTACTCCCGCAGGGCCATCCGCATGTACAGGCCGGGAGACGCCTGGCGCCCGCCGGCGCGCGCCTCCTCCACCGCCCGCACGACCTCCGCGTCCCAGCCCAGCCCGGCGTTGGACGTGAAGTAACGCCTGCCGGCCAGACCGAGCCCGATCGTGCGGGTCGTTCCGGCGGCCAGCCGGGCGCTGATGACCTGGGCGGCGGCGGCGGGGTCGACCGGCAGGCCGAGGTCGCGGGTGAAGACGTTGGCGTTCCCGCCCGGAATGGCGCCAAGGGCTGGCAGCCGGCTGGCGGTGGCTGGCGGATGCCCGGCGCGGATGGGTGCCTCCTGCAGGAGCCCGTTGACGACCTCGTTGATCGTTCCGTCGCCGCTGAGCACCACCAGGGCGTCCCGCCCCTCGGCGGCCGCCGCGGCGGCGATGTCGCGCGCGTGCCCCCGGTACCGTGTTTCCACCGTCTCGATGTCGGCTTCGGCGGCCAGCGTGCGCACGATGAAGTCCAGGATGGGCCGGGTCGTCGTCGTCGCCCGGGGGTTCACGATCAGCAGCGCGCGCACGCGCATAGGCTAGCCCTGGGTAGAAAGGTGCGATACATGCGACCACGTCCGTTGGCGTTGCTGCTGGCCGCGGCGGTCCAGGCCATCGAGGCAGCGGGGCTCCTCGTCGTCGCCGTGCTGACCGCCATGGACACCGCTGCCGGCCGCTCCTACCACAACAACAGCGGGATCGCGCTCACCGTCATCGCGTTCGGCGCGGTGCTGGCCGTGGCCTTCATCGCCTACGGGCTCTACCGGGTCCGGCCCTGGAGCCGGACGCCCGCGCTGTTCACCCAGCTGTTCGTCGGGACCACCGGTATCTACCTGCTGAATGGCCACCGGCTCGGCTTGGGAGTACCCGCGCTGCTGCTCGGGATCGCGGGCTTCGTGGGCCTGCTGGTCCCGCCCAGCTGGCGTGCCCTGGCCTTCCGCCCGCAGTTCCAGAACACCCCGGCCACCAGCCAGCCCGCGACCAAGGTCGCCCAGCCCGCGGGCCAGGCCGGCGCCGCGGCCGGTCAGACCGGCTCGGCCACTCGACCCGGCGCCCGCCCGGTGCCGCCAGCGGCCAGCACCGCCCGCCCGTCGGGTAAGAAGCCTTCCTCCCGCCGCCGCTAGCCGGGTCAAGCGCCGCCCCGCCCGCGGCGGGACATAACTCGTCGTTGGTCAGGCCGTCGCGCAGCTGGGTCAGGGTCCGGGCCAGCAACCGGGAGACGTGCATCTGCGAGATGCCCAGCTCCGCCGCGATCTGGGACTGGGTGAGGTTGCCGAAGAACCGGAGCAGCAGGATCTTCTTCTCCCGTGGCGGCAGCCGCTCGAGCAGTGGCTTGAGCGACTCCCGGTACTCGACGCCCTCCAGTGCCTCGTCCACGATGCCGAGCGAGTCGGCGACCGCGGGGGCGTCCTCGTCTCCGGAGTCGGGCGCGTCCAGGGACACGGTGGAGTAGGCGTTGGCCGACTCCAGGCCCTCGAGCACCTCTTCCTCGCTCATCTGCAGGTGGGACGCGAGCTCGCTGACGGTGGGGGCGCGTCCCTCGCGCTGGGCGAGTTCCCCGATGGCCTTGGTCAGCGAGAGTTTCAGCTCCTGCAGGCGGCGTGGTACGCGGACGGCCCAGCCCTTGTCCCGGAAGTGCCGCTTGATCTCGCCCACGATGGTGGGGGTGGCATAGGTGGAGAACTCCACGCCGCGCTCGAGGTCGAATCGGTCGATCGACTTGATCAGGCCGATGGTGGCGACCTGGGTCAGGTCGTCCAGCCACTCACCCCGGTTGCGGAACCGGCGCGCCAGGTACTCGACCAGCGGCAGGTGCATCTCGACGAGCGTGCCCCGGAGGCGTTCCCGCTCCGGGCTTCCCTCGGGCAGGGCCGTGAGCCGCTCGAACAGCTCCCGGGCCCGGGCCCGGTCCGGTACGGCGTGGTCGTCGCGCGCGGTGACGGACAGCGGGTCCTCGCTCGGGCGGACCTCGTACTCCTCGGTCACCCGGACATCGTTTTCAGTCACCCGCACCTCGAAATCTGCCATCAGGACCCCGACGCCCCGCGGCGCTTGCGCAGCACGATGGCCACCCGGTCGTCGGGGTCGAGCCGGGAGTCGACGTCGCCAGCCAGCGCGGACAGCACGGTCCATGCGAAAGTGTCCCGCGCCGGTATGCGCGGCTGCGCGGCGACCACCGAGACGGTGATCGTCATCGCGTCCGTGTCCAGCTCGAAGTCGCACTCGAGGTTGGTGCCGGGGATAGCCTGGCTGAGCAGCATCGCGCAGGCTTCGTCGACCGCGATACGCAGGTCCTCGATTTCGTCGAGGGTGAAGTCCAGCCGCGCGGCCAGGCCGGCGGTCGCGGTACGCAGCACCGACAGGTACGCGCCCTCGGCAGGCATGCAGACCCGCACCCGGTCACGCGCCTCGCGGTCACGTACCTCGAGGTCGGGCACGGCCACACCAGGACCTGGAACGGTGCCGTGAGCGGTCTGCCTCGCAGCGGTCTCCTCGGTCACGTCACTCCTTCGGGTCGGCTGGAGGGCCGGCCGGTTGCCTGCAACCTATCGTCCACGCGTCACCGATTCCGGCCTGCCGCGCGGCGGGCATCAAATGATCTCACGCGCCGGGTGGGATTTGAGGCAACGCTGCCCCGGGGGCAAACCGGGCCACAGCGCCCGGAACTCCCCGCCACCTCGCGTGCCGAGCCGGTGGGGCCAGGTTAGCGGCCCACCCGCGCTGCTCGCGCCCGTCCGGGCCGGGGGATTACCCTGAAAGTACCGCGAGATCGCCTCCCCGGAAATAGCACGAGGGGCCGCGACATTGTCGCGGCCCCTCCTACGGTGCGTCGGCGGTGGACTGCCGGGCG
>JBEKCN010000090.1:0-8388 GCA_050014855.1 Streptosporangiaceae bacterium
AGGGTGAGGTTGGAGCGCTCGCTCGCCTCCAGCAGGTAGGCGATCTGGTCCTGCTGGGTGCGGACATCACTGACGGGCCGCCGCAGCGCGGGCTCCTCGACGATCACCCAGAGCTTCAGGTCGCCGCGGGCGAAGCGCCGCTGCCGTTCCTTGCGGACCAGCACGTGCCGTTCCACGTCTTCGGGAGAGAAGTCGCCCAGGGCCAGGACAGCGCTGGCGTAATCCTCGGTCTGCAGCAGGCCGGGAACGAACTGAGGCTCGTAGATACGGATGGATGCGGCGGACTCCTCCAAGCCCACGTATGTCTGGAACCACTCCGGCAGGATGTCGGTGTGCCGGTGCCACCAGCCCGGCCGGTTCGCCTGCTCGGCCAGGCCCAGCAGTTGCTCCCGCTCGGCGCACTCCACGCCGTAGTAGGTCAGCAGGTCAAGGATGTCGATTTCCCTGATCGCGTTCCGGCCCAGCTCGATGCGGCTGATCTTCGATTCCGACCCGCGGATGACCTTGGCGGCCTGCTGAGCCGAGATTCCCCTGCTTTCACGCAAGCGCCGCAAGTGCGTGCCAAGGAGGATGCGAAGGACGGTCGGTCCATGTGCCGCGTCCGTCATTAGACTCACCTGTCCTCTCCGGGCCGCCTACCGGGGTCCGCAGGGCCGACCAGCACGTTCCAGGTTTCAGATATCGCAACTGCTACGACGGTTCTGTCGTGAACAGTTATACTCGCAGGACAAACATGTCACAAATAATAAGACACAACTGTCACCGAGAAGCGTCCTTGCCTGTGCACATCTTTAGCGCAATTGCGTGTCGCCGTACGGCGCTTCATCGTGCCAACGCAATGATAACGCAGGTGGGATTTCATGACATGCCCTCAGCCGTTTGGCGGCAAGGTCGCGCCACGCAAGTTGTGAATCCATTAAATACGCTTTCGCTTCTTGCCGCGAGCCGAAGCGGGTCCTGTCTTCCCGGGCATGCCCCGGGCCCGGTGACGGAACGTGGGATTCTGGCTGGTGCGCGACGGCCCTCCAGTTCTCTCGCGGCGCCCAGACGGCGGCCGTCGGGCCGGCCCGGGCCGGCCGGCACCCGGGTGCCGAGTTCGCCCCGCCGCCCCGGCCGGCCCGGACGGCGGCCGTCGGGCCGGCCTGAGCCGGACGGGACCCGGGTGCCGAGTTCGCCCCGCCGCCCCAGCCACACGCTGACGTGGACGTCTGGCCGCGCATCCGTAGGCTGGTGTGGACGAGACGGCGCACCAATGCGCCCGCTGTCGCGGCGCCGGAGCCGAGTGAGCCACCCCGTGGGCCACCCCGTGCGCCGCCCCGCTAGCCCGCCGCGGCCCGCCCCGGCAAGGGCGCCGTG
Source organism: Streptosporangiaceae bacterium (assembly GCA_050014855.1). Classification (GTDB taxonomy): domain Bacteria; phylum Actinomycetota; class Actinomycetes; order Streptosporangiales; family Streptosporangiaceae; genus Bog-532. The sequence goes on from JBEKCN010000090.1 coordinate 1,357, forward strand.
GCCGTCCGGCCCGTCCCCGCCGCGCGCCGCGAGACCGCCGCGCCGGCTGATTCCCCGCTGAATCCCCGCCCGGCCGCCGCATCAGCCGAATACGGCGCCGCACTCCCCTCGGCGCGCCGTGATAACAGATCCATTTATGTGCGGCCCGGCCGCACTGCACGTGCGTTGCGCAATTCCTTATCACGGTATTCAGGGAGTAAATGCGGTGACCGAAAACGAGGGCTGGAGAAACAAATTCAGGCCCGATATCCCGAGCCCGGCACGAATTTACGACTACCTCCTGGGGGGCAAAGACAACTACCCGGCCGACCGGGCCGCGGCAGCCGAGATCGCCCGGGCCCTGCCGCACATCCGGGTCGCCTGCGAGTGGAACCGTGCGTTCCTCGGCCGGGTGGTCCGCTACCTCGCCGCCCGCGGCGTCCGGCAGTTCATCGACATTGGCACTGGCCTGCCCACCGTGGGCAACGTGCATGAGATCGCCCAGGCCGCGGCGCCCGGTGCGCGCGTCGTCTACGTGGACAACGATCCCGTGGTGCTGACCCACGGCCGGGATCTGCTGCACGGCGTCGCCGGCACCGCGATCCTGGAGCATGACCTGCGCCAGCCCGAGGCGATACTCGCTGACCCGGAGCTGCGCGCGCTGATCGACATCGGCGAGCCGGTCGCCGTGCTGCTCGCCGCGGTGCTGCACTTCATCCCGGACGAGGACGACCCGGCCGGGATCATCGCAACGCTGCTCGAGCCGTTCCCGTCCGGCAGCTACCTGGTTGTCTCGCACATGACCGCGGATGCGAAGCCCGAGGTGCGCACGGCGGCCCAGGTGTATGACCAGACGACCACGCCGGTCTACCCCCGCCGCCGGGATCAGATCCAGCGGCTGGCCAAGGGCCTGGAGCTGGTGGCACCGGGCGTGGCCTGGCTGCCCGAATGGCGGCCCGATCCGGGCACCACGCCGCCGCCGAATCCGACGGAGGCCTATTTCTACGCTCTGGCCGCCCGTAAGCCCTGACACCGCGGCGCGTAAAGTTGGCGGTCAACCACAGACGAGGCGGGAGAGCATGCACTACCGATCGCTTGGATCGTCGGGATTGCTGGTGTCCGTTGTCGGGCTCGGCGGCAACAACTTCGGCCGCCGGCTTGACGTTAACGGGACGCGCGCGGTGGTGGACGCCGCGATCGACGCCGGAATCACGCTGCTCGACACGGCGGACACCTACGGCGGGGACGGCGCATCAGAGACCCTGCTCGGCGAGGTGCTGGGCGCCCGGCGCAGCCAGATCGTGCTCGCCACCAAGTTCGGCCACCGAAAGGTGGACATGGGCTACGGGCCGGCGGCCGGCGCGAAGGGCGGCCGCGCCTACATCAAGCACGCCGTCACCGAATCGCTGCGGCGGCTCCGCACGGACTACATCGACCTCTACCAGTTGCACACTCCGGATCCGGTGACGCCCATCGACGAGACCATCGCCGCGCTGGACGAGCTGATCACGGAGGGCAAGATCCGCTACGCCGGGCACTCCAACTTCTCCGGCTGGCAGCTCGCCGACGCCGAGCACGTGGCCCGCGAGGGTGGCCGCAACAGGTTCATTTCCGCGCAGAATCACTGGTCCCTGCTGGAGCGGGACGCGGAGGCCGAGGTCGTGCCCGCGGCCCGGCACTTCGGGGTGGCCGTGCTGCCCTACTTCCCGCTGGCCAACGGGCTGCTCACCGGGAAGATCCGCCGGGGCCAGCAGGCGCCCAGCGGTACCCGGCTGGCCAGCCGGCCGGACTACGTGACCGAGGCGAAGCTCAACCGGGTGGAGGCCCTGATCGCGTGGGCCGAGGCCCAGGGCGCCAGCATTCTGGACGTGGCGATCGGCGGCCTGGCCGCCCAGCCCGGCTGCTCCTCGGTGATCGCCGGGGCGATGACCCCTGAGCAGGTGAAGGCCAACGTGGTGGCCGGTGACTGGACGCCGGCGCCGGCTCAGGTGGCCGAGCTGGACGCGATCGTCCCGCCGCCGGCCGCGGATGACTGACGCGGCTGGCTGACCCTGCGACGATCGCTCAGCTGCGCGCCACCGCGCTCTCGTACAGCGCGCGCACGTTGCTGCCGAACATGGCCGAGTAGGAGACCGTCGGGCTGTCGCCGCCCTGCTGGTAACCGCCGATGACGCCCATGACCGTGCCCTGCCCGGTGGCGTGGTCCACCCGGATCAGGAACGGGCCGCCGCTGGTCCCGTCCGGGTAACCGCCGCAGTCGAACTCCAGCTGGTTCGGGCTGAAGGCCTTCGTCCAGTTCTGGCAGACCACTGGCTCGGGGGCGCCGTTCGGGTAGCCGATGACCCGGGTCAGCTCGACCGGGGGCAGGCCGATGCCGAGCTGCTCGGCGCCGGTGACGTCCTCGATCGGCGCGCCGCCGTTCCGGCTCACTTCCAGGAAGGCGACGTCGTCGTCCACGCTGGCCGAGTTGTTCCAGGCCTGGTCGGTGAAGATCCGCGAGACATTCCAGATCTGGTAGGGGGCCTGCCCGTTCGCGTAGCCCGGCACGAACGCGATCGTCCCCTGCGTGCCGACGACGCAGTGGGCCGCGGTCAGCAGCAGGTTCCCGTGCGGGCTGTTGACCACGCTGGCCGTGCAGAAATGTGTTCCGAGGTGGCCGTTGCTGGTCGTGAACAGAGCGCCTACGGCCGGGGTGCCGCCGAAGGGCGCACCGTTCTGCGACGGGGACGGGCCGAAGCCGACCGCCTTCGCGAACCGGGAGGCCATGCCGCCGCTGGCCGGCGTGGCGAAAATGATGGCCACCGCGGCCAGCACCGAGGTGCTGACGAGGCGGGCGGATGGTTTGGCCAGCCAGCGATACCACCGTGGCCGCGGCCGCCCGGATGCCGGCCCCGGTGATCCCTCCGCTTTCCGGATCTCCGGACGCATAGCCTCCCTCACCGGGCCGCCGTCGCCATAACGTTGGTTCCCGTTCACATGGCATTGACGCTGAATCGTGATGATGTCTCATCATGGCGGAACGATCTAGGAAGCGATAGGCGATCCGGCTGTGAGGTTGCTTAGGGTTCTCTGAGGGCGCCCAGCTAAGCCTCAGGCAGATCGCCGTGGGCGGCCTCGATGTCCAGGGTGATCCGCAGGACCCCGCCCACCAGGACGACCCCGGCCGCCACGGACTGGAGCGGCGATGCACCCGGCCGGCGGTTCATCAGCGTCCCCTGTTGCGGAAGGAACAGTTGCCCACGAATGAAATTGTGCACCGGTGAGTAACGTCCGCGGCCAAATTGGTATCAGGCGATAAGAACTTTGTTAGAATTTGCGGACTATCCCGAATTATCCCGGCGGGCAGGTGTTCCTGGGCTGCTATTACCGCGCTGCGGGGCGGTCGTCCCGGCGCGGTCCGGCCGGTCGATGTTCCAGTGCCGCGCGACGGTCAGCAGCCACGCCGCGACGTCTTCCCCGGAGTCGCTTCCGCCGCCTGGTGCGCCGGTCCGGCTCTGCGGACCGGTCCATGGGCTCGGCTGGCACGTCACCAGCGGGCGTGCACGGATGCGCGGAAGTACTTGTCGTAGAGGTTCTCGATCGCATCCAGGGCCGGCTGCCCCAGCGGCGGCAGGTCGGCCGCCGCGGAGTTCAGCCGGGCCTGCTCGGGGTTGCGGGCGCCGGGGATGACGGTGGTAACCCCGGGCTGCTGGATGACCCAGCGCAGCGCCGTCTGCGCAGGGGTCGCGCCCGGCAGCGCCAGGGTGGCGAATTCCCGGGCGGCGTCCACGCCGGACTCGAAGTCCACCCCGGAAAACGTCTCGCCAACGTCGAAGGCCTCACCGTGCCGGTTGTACGAGCGGTGGTCATCGGGCGCGAAGGCGGTGTCCCTGGTGTAGCGGCCGGACAGCAGCCCCGAGGCGAGCGGCACCCGGGCGATGATGCCGACCCCGGCCTGGGCCGCGGCGGGCAGCACCTCGTCGAGCGGCTTGCGCCGGAATGCGTTCAGGATGATCTGCACGGTCGCGGTGCCGGGCAGCGCGATCGCCGTCAGCGCCTGGGCGGACGTCTCGACGCTCACCCCGTAGGCCGCGATACGTTCCTCGCTGACCAGCGTGTCGAGCGCGTCGAACACGGCGTCGCTGGAGAACACCGGCGTGGGCGGGCAGTGCAGCTGCACCAGGTCCAGGGTGTCCACGCCCAGGTTGACCCGGGAGCGGTCAGTCCAGGCGCGGAAGTTGTCGAGCGTGTAGTTCTCCGGTACCTGATCGACACGCCGGCCCATCTTGGTGGCCACTGTGACACCGCCGCCGGCGTTGCCGGCGATAAACCGGCCGATAATCCGCTCGCTGCGGCCGTCACCGTAGACGTCGGCGGTGTCCAGGAAGGTGACACCGGATTCGACCGCCGCGTGCAGCACGGCCATGGCCTCGTGGTCGCTTACCTCCCCCCAATCCGCGCCGAGCTGCCACGTGCCGAGCCCGATGACCGAGACGGGCCTGCCTGTCCTGCCGAGAATTCGCTGCTCCACGACTGAAAATCTTAGCGAACGGGCCCAGTGCGAGGATGGGACGTGTACATCGGGACCAGCCAAGGAGGACGCCGATGAAGGCCGCGCTTTACGACCGCATGGGGCCGGCGCGAGACGTGCTGAAGGTGACCGAGATCGAGCGGCCCGAGCCCGGGCCCGGTGAGGTCCGGGTCCGCGTCCTGGTGTCGGCGGTCAACCCCACCGACGTCAAGGCGCGCAGCGGGGCCGTGCCCCGCCCGATCGACGGGTTCCAGATCCCGCACCAGGACGGCGCCGGGGTGATCGACGCGGTCGGCGACGGGGTCGACCCCGCCCGCGTCGGGCAGCGCGTCTGGCTGTTCTTGGCCGCCGCCGGGCGCCGCTGGGGCACGGCGGCCGAATGGACGGTCGTCCCGGCCCGCCAGGCGGTGCCGCTGCCCGACGGGGCGGACCTGGAGCTGGCCGCCAGCCTCGGGGTGCCGGCCATCACCGCGCACCGCTGCCTGTTCGCCGACGGCCCGGTGACGGGTAAGGCGACGCTGGTGGCGGGCGGCGCGGGCGCGGTGGGCCACTTCTCCATCGAGCTGGCCAAGTGGGCCGGTGCGCGGGTGGCCAGCACGGTCAGCAGCCCGGAAAAAGCGGAGCTGGCCCGCGTCGCCGGCGCGGACCTGGTGGTGAACTACCGGGAGTCCGACGTGGTGACGCAGCTGCGGCCGTTCGCCGAGCACCTGGACCGGATCGTCGAGGTGGCGCTGGGGGCCAACCTGGAGACCGATCTCGCGCTGTCCGGCCCTGCGACCGCGCTGGTTGTGTACGCGGCGACCGGCGAGGACCCGGTGCTGCCCATGCGGGCCTGCATGAGCGCCAACGTCACGCTGCGCTTCGTCCTGCTGTACGGGGTCCCGGCTCCGGCGGTCGACGAAGCGGTGCACGACATTAATGTCGCCCTCAGCGCGGGCGCCCTGACGCCATTGCCGGCCCAGCGCTTCCCGCTGGAGGATATCGCGGCGGCTCACGAAGCGGTGGAAAAGGGCGTGACCGGCAAGGTATTCGTCGTACCTGGCAGCCAGGGCTCGTTATCGGGCCTGTTGGCCTATTTAGGACCGAAATAGCCGGTATTGTTGGTACCGCCGAAGAAGACCTTCGTGCCGAGCCGGTCCTTCCGTCCGGTGCCGCCACAGGCGCGGCACCGGCGGTGGGCGTAGGTGTAGACGCCGCCGAAGTGCCGGCCCGTACTCTTGCACATGGGGCAGCGCTTGAGCGGGTGGATGCGCACGGAGATGAGATATCCCGCGCCCGCGATGAGGACAATGACAATGAGCGCTGTCATGCTGGTGCTCCCCTCTGCGGCGCACGCTGGGGGTCGCCGGCACACCAGCGGCGCCGCCGCAGCAGGTGAAGTGGCCTGTAATCGCGAGCCGGTCCGCGCCAGATCGGCCCGTTTTGTGCCCCGTATATCGATCTGAACAGCATAGACCCGTGCAATCTCGGCTGATAGTGATTTTAAATAGATCAGCCAGGCGGCTTTGTCTCAAATGACGCATAAGCCCCAGGGCTGGCGTTGCGGTCCTACCGGTAGGCGTCCAGGGCGAGCTTGGCCGCCAGCGCGAGTCCGGCCAGGGCCACGACAATCCGCAAACGCTCGCCCGGCATCCGGCGCACAATTTTCGGCCCGGTCCAGCCGCCAATCAGGAAGCCCGCGGCCAGCGGGACCACGAATGACCACCGTACCGGCGCGAAGATGGCAAAGCCGGCCGCGGCGACGAAATTGGCCAGCCCGCTGACCACGTTCTTTATCGCGTTGACCCGGGCCAGCGCCTCGTCCACCATGACGCCGAGCACGGCGAGCAGCAGCACCCCGCCGCCCGCGCCGAAATAGCCGACGTAAACGGCTGCGCCGAAAAGCGCCGCGTTGAGCACGATGCTGCGTTCCCCCTCGGGCCGGGCCGACAGGCCCCGGATCCGGGGCTGGATCGCGAGCAGCACGGACGCGCCGGCGATCAGCACGGGCACGACGAGCTGGAAGGTCTGGGCCGGTGTCAGCAGCAGGATCGCCGCGCCGGTCGCGCCGCCCAGCACGGTCACGGTGCCGAACCGGCGAACGCGGCCGCCCTGGCCGGCCAGCTCGGGCCGTGAGCCGGCCGCCGCGCCCGCACCCGTCAGCACCAGCGAAACGGTGTTGGTCACGTTGGCCACCAGCGGCGGCAGGCCGAGGGCGAGCAGGACGGGATAGGACACGAGCGACGCGAGGCTCATCACGGTGCTCGCGAGCCCGGCGGTGATGCCCGCGGCCAGCAGCACGAGCGCGTGTGTGATCGTCATCCGGGTCCCAGCATTGCGTGCGCGCCCGGCCGCCGGTCACGCGGCCCCGGGCATCACCCCCAGCGCAGCGGGCGGCTCTCGACGTCGTAGATGCCCTCGACCCCGCCCAGGCGCGGCTCCCCGGCCAGGCCCGAGCCGCGGCATCCGCGGCGCCGGGAAGGTCAGCGCTTCCGCCAGCTCGTTCACGACCAGGTTGACGCACTCGGCGTGGGTGAGCCGCTCACCCCCGGCCTCCGCGGCCA
>JBEKCN010000091.1:0-8361 GCA_050014855.1 Streptosporangiaceae bacterium
CCCGCCGAGTCGCTGGAGAACTTCTCCGCCGCGACCCGGGCGTGGTTCTCTGGCGTCTTCGTAGCACCCACGCAGGCCCAGGCTCAGGCGTGGACGGCCATCGGCAAGGGCGACGACACGCTCGTCATCGCGCCCACCGGCTCCGGTAAGACGCTCGCCGCGTTCCTGTGGGCGCTCGACCGGCTCGCAGCCACGCCGCCGCCCACCGACCCCAAGCGGCGGTGCCGCGTCCTGTATATCTCCCCCCTCAAGGCGCTGGCGACCGACATCGAGCGGAACCTGCGGGCCCCACTGACCGGTATCCGGCACGCGGCGCGCAACCTCGGGGTGGCCGAGCCGGACATCAACGTCGCGGTGCGGACGGGCGACACCGCCGCCGACGAGCGGCGCAAGCTGGCCAGCAAGCCGCCGGACGTACTGATCACCACGCCGGAATCGCTGTTCCTGCTGCTCACCTCCAAGGCGCGGGAGACGCTGCGGGGCGTGGAGACGGTCATCGTGGACGAGGTGCACGCACTGGCCGGCAACAAGCGAGGCGCCCACCTGGCCGTGTCGCTGGAGCGCCTGGACGCGCTCCGGACGGCCGGCACCGAGCCGGGCACGGCGCGCGGGCCGGCCCAGCGGATCGGGCTGTCCGCCACGGTGCGGCCGGTCGCGGAGGTCGCGGGCTTCCTCGGTGGATCGCGGCAGGTCACCGTGGTGCAGCCGCCGAGCGCGAAGCGGCTGCAGCTGAACGTGGTCGTCCCGGTCGAGGACATGACCGAGATAGGCGGGCCGCCCCAGGCACACCGGGACGGAGGGCCGGCGGGCGCTGGCGGCGCTGTCCCGGCTGGTACTCGTTCTACTCCGCCGGCCGGCGGGGTGAACGGGGTGATCGGCGACGATCCGGAGCGGCAGCGGTCCATCTGGCCGCACGTCGAGGAGCGGGTGCTCGACCTCATCGAGCAGCACCGCTCCACGATCGTGTTCGCGAACTCGCGGCGGCTCGCCGAGCGGCTGTGCGCCCGGCTGAACGAGCTGGCGGCCGAGCGGGCCGCGGAGGCCGCGGACGAAGCCGGAGAGGCCGCACCGGCCGGCCCGCGGCGCGCGCCAGCGGACATCATGGCCCAGGCGGGCAGCTCGGGCGGAGCGCCCGCGGAGATCGCCCGGGCCCACCACGGATCCGTTTCCCGGCAGGAGCGGAGCCAGATCGAGGAGGCGCTGAAGCGCGGCTCGCTGCGCGCGGTGGTGGCCACCTCCAGCCTGGAGCTGGGCATAGACATGGGCGCCGTGGACCTGGTTGTGCAGGTCGAGGCGCCCCCATCGGTGGCCAGCGGGCTGCAGCGGATCGGCCGGGCGGGGCACAACGTCGGTGACGTCTCGCGCGGCGTCATCTTCCCCAAGTATCAGGGTGACCTGGTCCAGGCGACCGTGGTGGCCGAGCGGATGCACGGCGGCGGTATCGAGGAGCTGCGCGGGCCGCGCAACCCGCTGGACGTCCTGGCCCAGCAGATCGTGGCCATGACGGCCATGGACGACTGGGTGGTCGACGACCTGGAGCGTGTCGTGCGCCGAGCGGCCCCGTTCGCCGGGCTGACCCGCCCGGTGCTGGACGCGGTGCTGGACATGCTGGCCGGGCGGTACCCGAGCGAGGAGTTCGCCGGGCTGCGGCCGCGGGTGGTATGGGACCGGCTGACCGGCGTGGTACACGGCCGGCCCGGCGGCCAGCGGCTTGCGGTGACGAGCGGCGGGACGATCCCGGACCGCGGGCTCTTCGGCGTATTCCTGGCCGGCTCGGACGCGCCCGGCGCCGGTGGCTCGCGGCGGCATTCACGCCGGGTCGGCGAGCTTGACGAGGAGATGGTCTACGAGTCGCGGGTCGGTGACGTCTTCGTGCTCGGCGCCAGCTCCTGGCGGATCGAGGACATCACGGCGGACAGCGTGCTCGTCACGCCGGCTCCCGGCCAGCCGGGCAAACTGCCGTTCTGGCACGGCGACGCGCTGGGCCGGCCCGCCGAGCTGGGCGCCGCGATCGGGGCCAAGATCCGCGAGCTGGCCGCCGCGAGCCCGGATGACGCCGCGGCCATGCTGACCGCCGCGGGCCTGGACGAGCTGGCCGCTGGCAACCTGCTCCGCTACCTGTCCGATCAGCGGGAGGCGACCGGCTCGGTGCCGGACGACCGGACCCTGATCGTCGAGCGGTTCCGGGACGAGCTGGGTGACTGGCGGGTCGTGCTGCACAGCCCCTATGGGGCCCGGGTGCACGGGCCGTGGGCGCTGGCCATCGCGGCCCGGCTCCGGGAGCGGCACGGCGGCATGGACGTGCAGGCCGTGCACACCGACGACGGGATCATCGTCCGGGTGCCGGACGCCGACGAGCCACCGCCCACCGGGATCGCGCTGATCGACCCGGACGAGATCAGCGACATCGTCACCGCCGAAATCGGCGCGTCCGCGCTGTTCGCGTCCCGATTCCGGGAATGCGCGGCCCGGGCGATGCTGCTTCCCCGGCGTCAGCCCGGCCGGCGGTCACCACTGTGGCAGCAGCGGCAGCGTTCGGCCCAGCTGCTGGAGGTGGCCCGGCAGTACGCGTCGTTCCCGATCGTGCTGGAGACGGTCCGCGAATGCCTGCAGGACGTCTTCGACGTGCCGGCCCTGGTCAGCCTGCTGCGCGACCTGGCCAGCCGGAAGATCCGCATCGTCGAGGTGGAGACGCCGACCCCGTCGCCGTTCAGCCGTTCGCTGTTGTTCCGGTACGTGGGCGCGTTCATGTACGAGGGGGAAGCTCCGCTCGCCGAGCGGCGCGCCCAGGCGCTCACCCTCGACTCCACGCTGCTGGCCGAGCTGCTCGGCCAGGCCGACCTGCGTGAGTTGCTGGACCCCGCGGTGGTGGCCGAGACCGAGCGGGAGCTGCAGCGGCTTGCCCCGGACCGGCAGTGCCGGGACCTGGAAGGCCTGGCCGACCTGCTGCGCACCACCGGGCCGCTGACCGCCGAGGAGGTGGCCGCGCGGTGCACGGCCCCGGACGCGGCGGGCGGCTGGCTGGCCGAGCTGGCGCACACGCGGCGGGCCCTGGCGGTCCGGGTCGGCGGCCAGCCGCGATGGGCGGCGATCGAGGATGCCGGGCGGCTGCGGGACGCGCTGGGCGTGCCGCTGCCGCCGGGAGTGCCCGAGGTCTTCACCGAGCCGCTGCCCGACCCGCTCGGCGACCTGATCTCGCGCTACGCGCGGACCCACGGCCCATTCGCCGCGGACGCCGCCGCCGAGCGCTACGCACTGGGCATCGCGGTGGTCGCGGACACGCTGCGGCGCCTCGCGGCGGCAGGCCGGGTCGTGGAAGGTGAGTTCCTGCCAGGCGGGCGGGGCACCGAATGGTGCGACGCCGAGGTGCTGCGGTTGCTGCGCCGCCGGTGCCTGGCCCGGCTCCGCAAGGAAGCCGAGCCGGCCCCGCCCGTGGCCCTGGCCCGGCTGCTGCCCGCCTGGCAGGGAGTCCGGCCCATCGAGGCCTCCACCGGCCGCGGCGGGTACCCCGGAGTCTCGGCCCGGCCGCGGGTGCCGGCCAGCCAGACCGGGCCCGGCGCCGTGCTGGACGCCATCGATCAGCTGGCCGGCGCCCCGATCCCGGCGTCCGCGCTGGAGACGCTGGTGCTGCCCGGGCGGGTGCCTGGCTACTCCCCGGCCATGCTGGACGAGCTGACCACGGCCGGCGAGGTCGTCTGGACCGGCGCGGGCGCGCTGCCGGGCGGTGACGGATGGCTGGTGCTCGCGTCCGCCGAGTCGGCGCCGCTGCTGTTCCCCGAGCCGGTGCAGATCACGATGACCCAGGTGCACGAGGCGGTCCTCACCGCGCTGGCCGACGGGGGCGCGGTGTTCTTCCGGATGCTGCACGACCGGGCGTGCGCGGAGCTCGCGTCGATGGCCGGGACCGCCCAGGCTCCGTCCGACGTCGACGTGGCCGCCGCGGTCTGGGACCTGGTGTGGGCCGGGCGGCTGACCAACGACACGCTCGGGCCGTTGCGGACGGTGCTGGGCAGCGGTCAGCCGCGCAAGGCGGGCTCACCGGGCTCCTCCGGCCCCTCGCCGGCCCGGAGCCGCGGTTCGCGATACGGGAGCCGCCGGCCGTCCTTCGGGCGCCCGGTCATGCCATCGCGGACCGGCCCGCCGAACGTGAGCGGCCGCTGGTCACTGCTGCCCGAGGCGGCGGCCGACGCGACGATGCGGGCGCATGCGCTGGCCCAGTCGCTCATCGACCGGTACGGAATCCTGACCAAGGGCGCGGTGGCCGCGGAGCGGATCCCGGGCGGGTTCTCGGCCGTGTACCCGGTCCTGCGGGCCATGGAGGAGGCCGGCCGGGCCCGGCGTGGCTACTTCGTGGAAGGACTCGGTGCGGCTCAGTTCGCGATCCCGGGTGCGGTGGACCGCATGCGCGCCCTGGCGCAGCCGCTGTCCGGCGGGGATGACCCGCTGACCAGCATCACCCGCGGGCGCCCCGCCCCCTACGGCGAGGCGGCCCACCACGCGGCGGGCTACGGCGGCCGAGCGGCTGGCGGGGACGGCCCGGCCAGCGACATCGCCGAGATCTGGGAGTACGAAAGGGACCTGGCGCCCGAGGCCGACGGCGCCAGCGGGTCTGGCGCGGCGAACGAGGCAGCCGGAGATCGGGGCGCCGGCGGCCGGGACGGCCAGCACGATCAGCCTGGCCACGGCGCCCAGCGGGCCAAGGTGATCGTGCTCGCCGCTGCCGATCCGGCCAACGCCTACGGCGCGTCGCTGCCCTGGCCGGCCCGCCCAGACGAGACACCCGGCGGGCACCGGCCGGGCCGGAAGGCGGGTGCGCTCGTGGTGCTGGCCGACGGCGAACTCGTGCTGTACGTGGAGCGCGGCGGGCGAACGTTCCTGTCCTGGACCGATGATCCAGAGCAGCTCGCTCCCGCCGCCGCGGCGCTAGCGGCTGCCGTCCGCGCCGGGGCGCTGGGCCGGCTGACCGTGGAGCGGGCGGACGGCGGCGGGGTGTACGACTCCCCACTGGCCAAGGCGCTCGAGGAAGCGGGCTTCCGGCCGACACCCAAGGGGCTCCGCCTGCGCGGCTGATCCAAACGCGGGCGGCGCGGGACGCGGGAGCTTGCGCGGAGGGCGTGCGGCGGGCGCGGTCGACCCGAGGCCCGTTTACAGGTGGCGGAGGAGGGCGGCCGCTTCGGCGCCGCGATCGGTGTCCACGAACAGGTGGTCGTGGCGGAAGCCGGCGATCACGTTGCAGCTGATGCCCGCGTGGGCCAGCACCCGGCTGACCTCGGCGGTGAGCCCGATCGCGGCGAGCGAGGAGCCGATGCTGAGCGTGATCCGCGCGGCGCGGTAGTCGTATCCCAGGCCCGCCCGGTCGGCTTGGTCCTGGGTCAGGACGAGGGTGAGGCCTTCGTCCTCGCGGACGACCGCGAACGGCTCGATGTCCGGGGGCGGCGCGGGGACCGTCACGAAGACGTAGGGCTCCGGGTAGAGCGCCGGCTTCAGATCGGTCCACGCCGACGCGGCGACGACTGCAGAAGGGTCCACGCCTGGTGCGGCTGGGGCGCCTAGGCCCAGGGGTTCGGCTAGGGCCTGCGTGATGCCTGGTGGACCCGCGGCAAAGTCTGTCCCGGCCGGCGCGGGGGGACCGGATGCGGGGGGGCCAGAAGCGGGGGGGCCGGACAGGGCGGCGATCCACTTGTCCATGAAGATCAGGCTGCGGGCCTGGAAACCGAGCCGCGTGTAGAAGGGGACCACGGCCGCGTTGGCCGGCTCGATGAGCAGGTTGATCTTCACGCATCCCTTGGCCCGCAGGCGCTGCTCCAGCTCGCGGACCAGCCCGGTCGCGATGCCCCGGCCGCGCCGGTCCGGGCTCGTGGCCAGGCGGTTCAGCCAGCCTCGGCGCCCGTCGAACGTGCCGAACACCGAGGCCGCCAGTCCCCCGGACGGCTCGTTCGCCACGATCACCAGGTCCGGGTTGCGCGCGAGCGCGAGCTGAAGCTCCGGTTCGACAAATTCGGCCCGGAAGTGCAGGCCCGCTGCGTGCCAGAGCGCGGCCAGGGCCGGGGCGTCCGCCAGCCGCGCCGATCTCGTCACCATTCCCCCGGTGCTATCACACCGGCCTGAGCGGCGCTGATGTGGGCGGCGCCGATCTGGGCAGCGTTTACTACCGGCTCACTCCGGCCGGCGCGGAACGGCTCGGGGCAGAGGTTGATCGGCTGCGCGTCCATTGGTCTGGCACGATGCTGCTCCCCTCGATGGACCGCCAAGCTCCATCCGCAACGGTGCGGTTGGAGGCTTGGCCACTGTACCCGGCCGCGGGTGCGCACGGTGGCCCACGCGCGGGGGGACGCAGCGGCAGATCGCGCTCAATGGGGAGCAGCGCTATGCACTGAAAACGCTTCTCATAGAGGTGCAGGCTCAGCGGGGAAGCGGGCTGGGTCAGCCGGGCGCATCGGCGACGAGGGGCTCGTTCCACTCGCGGATGGTCCAGTGGCGGATGAGGCCGTTGAGGACGAACGGATCACCCTTGACGAACTCCTCGGCCGCCTCGCGGGTGGTGAACACAGCCATGGCGCCGTCCGCGCCCGGGTCCATGAAGGGCCCGATCATCAGTAGCTGCCCGCGCTCGTGGAAGCTCAGGTACCAGGCCTGGTGGGCCGGGAAGTGCTCCCGGGCCCGGGCCGTGATGTCATGGCCTGATTGGTAGAACACGACGTGCTTCACGAGCCGTCAACTCCCGGAGTGCCGCCGAGGATGCCGTCGACCGTGGCGGCGAGGCAGGCCAGGATGTGGGCCCAGCCGCGGTCGAAGGAGCCACCCGCGTACCCGCCCGGCTGGGCGCAGTCCGCCGCGAGCTGCTCCTCGGTCAGCGCCTCCCAGCCGCGGTGCTCGACGGACACCCGGGTCAGGGCGGGGCCGAGCACCGTGAACCGGAGCTCGACCTCGGTTGTTACCGAGGTGATGTTCCAGCTCATGACGAACCGCTCCGGCGGTTCCCAGGTGCGCAGCGTGCCCCAGTCCACCTGGGTTCCGTCGTCCCAGGTCTCGTAGACACGGCCGCCGGGGCGGCGCTCGAACGTCACGTCACGGACCCGCTCCCGGCCGGCCGAGAACGTCGTGACCGGCCACCACACGCCGATGGTCCGCACGAAGGTGTCGAAGGTGTGGCCGACATCGCTGCGGACCGTCGTGGACTGGCGTACTGGAGGCCGGCGCAGCCCCGTGACCGTGCTCGCCGCAGCTTGCTCATGCGTGGCCATGGTCGTCCTTTCCAGTGTCAGCCCACGTCGGCGGCGCCGGTGTCGTCGCTGATCCCACGCTCGGCCTCGACCAGGCGCCGGGCCAGGTCGAGTGATTGTCCCCACATATCGTCCAGGAACTTCTGCAGGCCCGCCAGTCCTTCCGGCCGGGCCCGGTACAGGCGCCGCGTGCCGTCCCGGCGCTCGGTGAGCAGCCCCGCGTGCCTGAGCACGGCGAGGTGCTGGCTGACGGCCGTCCGGGTCACGTCGAAGGCCGCGGCGATCTCGCCGGCCGCGAGCTCATCGTGCGCCACGAGCCGCAGGATGGCCCGGCGGCGCGGCTCGGCCAGCGCCCGCAGCGCCTCGTCCATGGCCTCGTCACCGATTCCGCTATCCTGCGGTCCGCCGCGGATTGGATCATCAGGCCCAGAGACCGACACGGTTTCCGTCCGGGTCGGCGATGATCGCAATCGTGCCGAAGTCGCCGGGCAGTTCCATCGGCGGCGTGACCCGCGTGCCGCCCAGTTGCTCGGCGCGGCTCATGTAGGCCTCCAGATCGTCCACGCGCATGTAGATCTTGACCCCGGTGTCCCCCGGTGCCATGGACGCGCCAATGCCACCGCCGACGGCACCCGCACCTGCACCCGTATCAACCAAGGCGTATCCGCCCATGGCCGGGTCGGCGCTGACCTGCCAGCCGAACAGCTCGGCGTAGAACTTCTGCGCCCGCTCCTGGTTCGGGCTAATGACCTCGAAAA
This sequence comes from Streptosporangiaceae bacterium, assembly GCA_050014855.1. Lineage (GTDB taxonomy): Bacteria > Actinomycetota > Actinomycetes > Streptosporangiales > Streptosporangiaceae > Bog-532. The sequence goes on from JBEKCN010000091.1 coordinate 7,982, forward strand.
ACGCTACCGGCTGCCCCATGGCCGCCCTCCCGTGGTGATGACTATATGCCCGTGTTCGCTAACGTTAGCGTCGACTAACAAACTGCGTCAAGGGAAAGGGGAGCCACCCCGCGGGGTGAAGGGAGCGCGGCGCAGGCGCCGGGACCGAGCGCGGCCGGCGATATCACGGGCGCTGCAGGGGTCTAGACGGAGTCGAGCAGGTCGGTGCGGGCCTGGTCGACGGCGGCAAGCATGGCGCCGCACAGTACCGGCGGCCCAGTCACCGCCGTGGGCACGACGCGGGGGCTCGCGGGGCAGATGCGTGCGACTTCGGCGGCCACCCGGTCGGCGAGCGCCGCGCCGCCGGCCAGGCCCACGTCGCCGCCCAGCACAACCAGGCC
>JBEKCN010000092.1:0-8354 GCA_050014855.1 Streptosporangiaceae bacterium
ACCTCGTTTGCCCCGTCGATCTGCTGGCGACGTTAGGGGCGGAGCGGGGCCTTCGAATCCGGCAAATCCCTGGGTCTGGCCCCAGGGTTTGCCGGGCCCCGGCCCCTAGGATGAGGGCATGCTGGTCGGGCGCTCCGCGGAGTGCGAGCTGCTCCGGCGTCTCATCGCGGGCGCCCGGGAAGAATCGGCCGGCGTGATCTTGCTGCGCGGCGAGCCGGGCATCGGGAAGACCAGCCTGCTTACGTTCACCGCCGACGCCGCGGACGGCTTCCGCGTCCTGCAGATCCAGGGCCACGAGTCGGAGATCGAGATCCCCTTCGCCGGCCTGTCCTGGCTGCTGGAATCGCTGACCGGGCTGCTGGGCCAGCTTCCGCCGGTCCAGGCGGAGGCCCTGGCCGGGGCCCTGCAGCTGGGACCTGCGGCCGGCAGCGGCGGGGAACGGCTGGCGGTGGCCACGGCCACCCTGACCCTGCTGGCCGCGGCCGCCGACGCGCAGCCCCTGCTCGTCGCCGTCGACGACGGGCAGTGGCTCGACGTGCCCTCGCTGGAGGCGATCGTGTTCGCCGCCCGCCGGCTGCAGGCCGAAGCGATCGCCGTCGTGATCACGGCCCGCCCGGCCGTAGACGTGCCCGCCGAAGTGAACCGGCTGCTGGAGGCGCTGCCTGAGCACACGGTGCCCCGCCTCGCCCCGGACGCCGCCCGTGAACTGCTCGCCGCACAGCAGGCCGGCCTGGCGCCCGAGGTGCTGGCCGGGCGGATCGCGGAAGCGGCGGGCAACCCGCTGGCCCTGCTGGAACTGCCCGCGCCCGGCGACGGCGGCCTCCCCGTCGAGCCGCTGCGCATCGGGAAACGGCTGGAACAGGCGTTCGGGCGGCGGATCGCGACGATGCCGCCACCCACCCGCCAGGCGATGCTGCTGGTCGCGGCGGCCGACGCCGCCTCAGACGTGCTGTCCCAGGCGCTGGCGCAGGACGGCCTTTCCCCCGCCGACCTGGAGCCCGCCGAAACCGCGGGGCTGCTGGTCAGCGAGCGCGGCGCGGTGCGCTTTCAGCATCCGCTCGTCCGCTCGGCGCTGTACCAGTCGGCCACGGCCACCCAGCGGCGGGCCGCCCACCGCGTGCTGGCCTCGGTGTTCGGCGCACTGTCCACGCCCCGGGCGCAGGAACGGCACGCTTGGCACCTGGCCGCCGCGGCGGTGGGGCCCGACGAAGAGGTGGCCGCCGCCCTGGACGCCGCGGCCGACGCCGCCGCCGCGCGGCGCAGCTACGCCACCGCGATGGACGTGCAGGAGCGCGCGGCCTGGCTGAGCTGGCCCGGGGACGACCGGGCCGGCCGGCTGATGAAGGCCGCGACCATGAGCTTCCCGGCGGGCCGGGTGCAGGCCGGGCTGCCGCTGCTCGACCAGGTACTGGAGGAGACCGGTAACTGGCGGCTGCGCACCGAGGCCCAGCACTGCCGCTGCCGCATTCTGATGTGGGCCGGCCAGCCGGTGGCGGGCCGGGATCTGCTGATCGCCGAGGCCAACCAGGTTGAGCCGCGGGATCCGGCCTGGTCAGCGATCATGCGGGCGCACGCCGCGCTGACCAGCGCCACGCTCGGGGACCAGCGGCTGGCCGCCGCGGAAGGGCAGCGCGCTGTCGAGCTGCTGGCCGGCCTGCCGGACTCGCTCACCATGCCGGCGCTGGTGGTGCGGGCGCTCACGCTGGCCGTGTCGGGCCCCGTGGCTGAGGCACGGTCGCTGCTGGCTCGCTCGGAGGAGCCCCTGCAGGTCTGGGACCCGCTGGACATCGACCAGATCCTGCTGGCGGCCGCGGTCGCCTGGTCGCTGCTGGAGGAACCGGGCGAGTCGATGCGCTGGTTCGAACGGGCCGTCGGCGCGGCCCGCGAGGCCAGCGCCGTCGGCCTGCTGCCGTTCCAGCTGTCCTGGCTCGCCCTGGCGCAGTGGCGCGGCGGGAAGTGGCCCGCCGCGTACGCGAACGCCCACGACGGGCTGGCGCTGGCGGAGGAGACCGGCTGGCGGACCCAGCTGCCGCACAGCCTGGCCGCGCTGGCGACGATCGAAGCGGCCATGGGCCGGGCCGAAAGCTGCCGGGAGCACGCCGCGCAGGCGGTGGCCCTGGGCCGGCAGACGGGGGTGGCCATCATCGAGGCGCACGCGGCGATCGCGCTGGCCCTGCTCGAACTGGGCACCGGCGACGCCGTGGCGGCGGTCCGGCATCTGGAGTTCGTCGCCGGGTTCGCGGCCGACCACGAGCTCGGCGACCCCGTCCTGCTGAACTGGGCCGGCGACCTAGCCGAGGCGCTCGACCGCAGCGGGGACCGGGAACGCGCCCGGACCGTGGGCGAGCTGGTGGCGGCCGAGGCCGAGCGGACCGGCCGACCGACGGAATCCGCGGTCGCGGCACGCTGCCGCGCCCTGCTGGCCGGTGACGACGAGGCGGCCGAGGAAGCCTTCGCGGAGGCGTTCGGCTGGCACGCCCGGGCGGATCAGCCGTTTCAGGAGGCGCGGACCCGGCTCCAGCACGGCGAGCTGCTGCGCCGGCGCCGCCGGCGCGCCGACGCGCGGGCCGAGCTGACGGCCGCACTGGCCCTGTTCGAGCAGCTTGGCGCCGAGCCGTGGGCGGCCCGGGCACGCAGCGAGCTGCGGGCCACCGGGGTGACCGCCCGGCCCCGTCATCCCGGCCAGCAGCAGCTCACCCCCCAGGAGCTGCGGGTCGCCCTGGTGGTGGCGGACGGTGCGACCAACGCCGAGGCCGCGGCTCGGCTGTTCCTGTCCGCGAAAACGGTCGAGTATCACCTGTCCGGCGCGTACCGCAAGCTCGGCATCCGGTCCCGCGGCAAGCTCGTCCGGGCACTGGCCAACGCGCCCGAGCCCGGAAGCGTCACCGCCGCGCCGCGGCCTGGCTCGTGATGCCCTGTCCCCGGCGGTTCTGGCCGCTGGCGCCGTTCTCCAGGGCCGGGGCGGCCGCCGGGCGGGGCACAGCGAGCCAGGGCGGGGGCGGCATCGGGCGCACCGGGCGTAGGTAGACCTGGCTCAGCTGGTCCGCGAAGAAACCGCCGAACCGGGCCAGGGCCCCGGCCCGCTCGCGGGCGGTCGCCGCGGTCGCCCGGAAGGTGGCCAGCTGGCGCAGGAACCCGCTCACGCTGCCGGCAGGCGACGACCGAGCCGCCGAAACCCGACCCGACCACCACCGCGTCGATCCACTCTACCTGTGCATCAGCCATGTTCCGCTCCTGCCTGCCTTACGCCGGCATAGACGGGAGGCGGGAGGAGGGCCGGCCGATACATTACGCGGCCGGATCGGGCCCCCAGGCGTACGGGGCCCCAGGCGTACGGACGGGCCAGCGATGCAGGACCGCTGGCCCGTACGTGTTGGCTGGGATGATGCCCGGCGGCGCGGCCAGCTGAGCGCGGGGGCTCGGCGCTCAGCTGATCGGGGTCACGCGCTGGTGCCGGTCAGCAGCCGTCGTAGGGCGTCCAGTTGGACGCACCACCGGCCGCGATGGCGGTGTTGAACACCTGGTTCTGCTCAGCGACGCTGGCGTTGCCGAAGGAGCCGGCGGAACCGCCGTACTCCTGCCAGGTCGACGCGCTGAACTGGTACAGGCCGTAGTGGCCGCTGCCGTTCATCACCTGGCTGTTACCGCCCGACTCGCGGGAGATGATGCACTGCTGCAGCCCGCTGCTGCCCGAGTAGTTCGCCGCGGGGACGGCCTGCGCCGGAGCGGACTGCGCCGGAGCGTACTGCGCCGGAGCAGACTCGACCGGGGCGGACTGCGCAGGGGCAGACTGGACCAGGGCGGACTGCGCGGGGGCAGACTGGACCGGGGCGTACTGCGCCGCCGCAACGTGCGTGGGCGCGGCCACTGGAGCCGCGGTCGGCCCGAGCTGCTTCGGTGCAGCCGGGATCTTGGTGGGCTTGACCGGGATGCGCAGCACCTGCCCGGTCGAGATCTCGTTCGCCCAGCGGATCTGGCCGTGGTTGGCCCAGAAGATCACCGGCCAAGCGGACGAGCTGTGGTAGAAGTGCTGCGCGATCGCGCTCAGTGAATCACCCGAGCGGACCTTGTAGGAAGCTAGCAGGCCGGACTCCGGCGTCTTCGCCTTGGCCTGCATGAGGGCGGACAGCAGTTCCGTCGGCCGCTGAGCCGTCTGGTGGGTGGCGGCATGCGCGGTCGCGGACGGGTGCACGGTCGCGGCACCGGCTGAGGTGCCCGCAATGGCGGTGGCTGACAAGCAAATCGCCGCGGTCACGCCGAAGAACGCGGGCGCGGCGCCGGCGGACAGCCGATGCGAGCGTCGTTCACGTACTGGTTTTCCTGGGCGACCCAAAGGGTTCCTTCCCGCGTAGTGCGCGCTCCTGGGGAAGGCCGCACAAGGTGTTATGTGCGGGGCCCGCTGGTGCGGGCAGCCCTTCCGAGCGCCTGACAGCGACTGAACATATCGGTCGGGATACAAAACCGCCAAAAGTGGGTAAAGAACGCCGCACTGGTTACCTGCGACGCCGACGGTGGGGCGCAGGGCGTTAATCCATGCCTCAGAGGCGGCAGGAGCGCCCTAGACCAGAGTGCCCGGCTGCGCCCAATCTGCCCCAGAATCCCTTATTGACCTGCATTTCGGTGGCAACCGGCTTCCAATTACGAAGCGTTACTCGTCACTCTGAGTGAGCATCTTCCAGGCTTAGCCCACTGTTACCGAATCGCGACCCAGTCTCACGGAGCGTCTAGGAAATCGTGTGATCAAGGTCACAACCTGGCCCGCCTAGCGGCGAGTGAGCGCTGGGAAGCGTGTGACAAGTGCCCGATTAGGGAAGATGGTCCTTCAGCAGTTGATACAGCGCGTGATCCTGCCATTTTCCGGCGATGTTCAGATACGACGGAGCCACACCGAAGCGAACGAATCCGCAGCGTTCCAGAACCCGCTGCGACCGGAGATTGTGGAGCAGGGTGCCCGCCTCAACCCGGTGCAGCCCGAGTTCCCCGAACGCCACCCGGACCATGTCGCGCACCGCCGCCGTCGCCAGGCCGCGCCCGTTGGCGGCGGCGCTCAGCCAGTAGCCAACGCTGGCGGACTGGAACGCGCCCCGGACGATGTCGTTGAGGTTGACCCGGCCGGCTACCTGGCCGGCTTCGTCGAGGATGACCCGCGGCGCGGTGAGGCCCTGCTCGTACATCGCCAGCGCACAGACGGCGACCGCGCGCTGCCCAGCCACGGTGAAGTAGCTTTCACTGCGGACAGGCTCCCAGGGGGCGAGGAAGTCGCGGTTGGCCCGGAGCAGCTCGGCCAGGACCGGGGCATCCTCTGGGGTGATCAGCCGGGTCGGGCGCATCCGTCCATGTTCTCAGGCGGCGTCCACCGAATTACCTGCCTGGTTGGAGCCGGCGGGCCCTGCCTTATCGCCCGCCGTCAGGACGAAACCAGGTCACAGACGAAGATGAGCGTCTCGCCGGGCGCGATCACGTTGCCCGCGCCCCGGTTCCCGTAGGCCAGGTCCGGCGGGATGATCAGCTGACGGCGGCCGCCGACCCGCATGCCCTGGACGCCCTGATCCCAGCCGGCGATGACCCGGCCCGCGCCGAGCTGGAACTCCAGCGGGTCGCCGCGGTTCCAGCTGGCGTCGAACTCCTCCCCGGTGGAGTAGGCCACCCCGACGTAGTGCACCTTGACCGTGTCCCCGGCCTTGGCGACGTCGCCGTCACCTTCCCAGATGTCGGTGATCTGGAGGTCGGCCGGCGGCTCGCCGCCGGGGAAATCGACCTCGGGCTTATTGTTACTCATTCACGCCTCTCAGAGTTGACCGCAAAGCGTGGTCAGCTTACTGGGGGCACCGTCTGGCGGCACTGCGGCCCCGGCCGGCGATCCGCCCCAGCCGTCGCTACGCCTGCGGCTGGGCGATATTGACCATCCAGGGCGCGCCGAATTGGTCCACGCACATGCCGAACTCGTCGCCCCAGGCCTGCTTTTGCAGCGGCATCGTGGTCGTCCCGCCGGCCGAAAGCCTTTCCCAGTAGCCGCGCAGGGCGTCTCCGTCGTCACCGCTCAGGCTGAGCGAAAAACCGCCCATCGGGCGATATTCCATCCCGCTGGTGGCATCGGCGGCCATGATCGTGTAACCCGCGTCCGTCGTGAGCGTGCCGTGCATGATGCGGTCGGCGTCCGGGCTGCCTGCGGCCCCGAACTCGCCAAACGTGGTGAGGGCCAGGTCGCCGCCGAAGACGCTGTGGTAGAACTCCAGCGCCTGGCGCGCGGTGCCGTCGAAGTTGAGGTACGGATTCAGCTGGGACGCCATTGTCTTCCCCTTCACCCATGGCCGGTGAAACTGCGTTCACCCTAGCGAGTTGAATGCAGGTGATCGTACCAAGCCAGGCCGCTGGCAGCCGGACGCAAAACAGACTGTCGCATTCTGTCCATATCAGGTCTATCGTCCGTTCACAGCGGGAAAATGGTGGTCCTACGCAGTGGAGCGTGGTCTGATGAGGCCGATCCGGCTTGCTTCTGTCGTTCTTTCCGGGGTCCTGCTGGCGGCGGGACTCACGTCGGCCGCATCGGCGACGGCCAGTTCGTCGTGTGGCGCGTCCGGCGCGGTGACCACCGCGGGCGGCTCGCTGCCGGACGGCGCGACCTACCTCATACAGTGCCCGGCCGGCCATTGGAACGGAACGCTCTTCCTCTACAGCCACGGCTACGTAGCTCCCGGATCGGCGAACCCGGCCGAGGACGTCGGCGATCCGGTCACTGGCGGCTGGCTGCTCAGCCACGGTTACGCACTAGCCGGCTCGTCCTACGCCACGACCGGCTGGGCCATTCAGCAGGCACTGCCCGACCAGATCAGCACGCTCGACCTCTTCGATCAGACCTACGCCACGCCGTCGCGGACCATCGCCTGGGGGCATTCGCTGGGCGGCATCATCACCGCCGGCCTGATCCAGCGTTACCCGGACCGGTTCACCGCCGCGCTGCCCATGTGCGGCGTGCTGTCCGGTGGCGTCGCCACCTGGAACACCGCGCTGGACTCATCCTTCGGTTTCCAGCAACTGCTCGACCCGTCGGTCCAGGTCGTCAACATCACCGATCCCACGGCCAACCTGGCCAACGCCGAGGCCGCGGCGACCGCGGCCCAGCAGACCCCCCAGGGCCGGGCCCGGCTGGCCTTGGCCGCCGCACTGGATGACACGCCGGGCTGGTTCACCCCGCTGTCCGCCGAACCCGCCCACAGCGACGTCACCGCCCAGGAGGCCAACCAGTACCTGTGGGACACGCAGGTCGACTTCCCGTTCGCGTTCGCGCTCCGCGCCGAGCTGGAGGCCCGGGCGGGCGGGAACCCGTCCTGGAACACGGGCGTGAACTACTTCACCCAGCTGTCCCGCTCCGCCGACCGGGCCGAGGTGGTCGCGCTGTACCACGCGGCCGGGCTCAGCCTGACCGCGGACCTGCAGAAGCTGAACCACGCCACGCGGATCAGCGCCCGCCCATCGGCGGTCAGCTACCTGGCCCAGAACATCGCGTTCGACGGCCAGCTGCCGGTACCGGTCCTCACCATGCACACCACCGGCGACGGCCTGGTGGTACCGGAAAACGAGCAGGCCTACCGGCAGGTGGCCGGGCAGGCGGGCGACAGCGCGATGCTGCAGCAGATCTTCGTGCACCGCGCCGGGCACTGCGCGTTTACTCCCGCCGAGACCATCACGGCCGCCCAGACACTGCTGAACCGGCTCAACACCGGCCGGTGGGACCTCGCGGCCCTCAGCCCGGCCCGCCTCAACGCCCAGGCCGCCGCGCTCGGCCCGGCCGACAACATCTACTTGGCCGGAAGCTCCATCATCGCCACCGCGCCAGCCTTCCAGCGCTACCGGCCAGCCCCGTACCTGCGCCCGTTCAGCCTGCCCACGCGATGACCCTCAGATGGAGCGGATGGCGCCGCCGTCCACGGGGATCATGGCACCAGTGATGGAGGACGCGGCGGGAGAGAGCAGGAACGCGGCCGCCCGCCCGAACTCCGCGGGCTCCCCGTACCGGCGCAGCGGGATGTCCTGGGACCGGCGGGCCCGGACCTCGTCGGGGTCGCCGCTGAGAGCGTCCAGCTGGCGGACCCGGTCGGTGGCGATCCGGACCGGCAGCAGGCCGTTGACCCGCACGCCGGAGGGCCCGTGTTCGTCGGCGAGCATCTTGACCACGCCGGCCAGGCCCGGGAAGAGCCCATTGGAAATGGCGAGGCCAGGCAGCGGTGCGCGCACGGAGGAAGCCAGCACAAGAGCGATTGAGCCGCCCGTCCCGGTGAGCGAGACGGTCCCGGCACCGTCCCGGCTGGCCCCGCTGAGCTCCACCGCAAGGATCCGGGCCAGCCGGACGGCAC
>JBEKCN010000093.1:0-8329 GCA_050014855.1 Streptosporangiaceae bacterium
CGCGCCTTGCCGTCATGGATGCGATCAACCGTCGTGAGCACCTCACCCACATCCGCCGCCTGCCGGTATACCGAGCCAAGCGCAATCTCTGTCAGGAAGTTAAAGTCATCGTCCTTGAAGAACGGCGGCATGCAGGTTCCCCCTCCACCGCCGACCACGGGCCGGGCCGGTTAAGTCGCGAATGGACACAGACTGTCCTGGCGGTGCGCTGTTACCAGGAGTTAAACGGACTGCCTGCACAATCCATGCGTCGGTTCTGTTTCGTGCTCAAACTAGCACTGACCAGCGGTTCCGCTCGGTGCTCCTCCTCGTTTCTCATGACCACCCCTTCCGGGTGATGACGGAGCGTGAGTTTCTGATCTCCACTAGTGAGGTAGGAACACTGTGCCTACGGGCGGGGGAACCATCATCAAGATCACGGCTGGAGGAGCCACGAGCGGTCGAAATGGCAGCACCTGCCCAGCTACACCAGAGCCCGGCTGCCACGGACCACCGACGTCACCCGCCGCTGGGCATGCGCTACGGCTGGCTGGCGTGCCCCGCGCGCGGTCGCCGGCCCGGCACGGACTGGACCCACTCCCACAACCTACGCACACCCGATCAGCCCAGCCACCTCGCTGCGGTGTCTTGGTACCGGCTCCGCCTGACGGTAGCGGAGATGAATTACGCGACCCGCAGGATGGTCGAGGTACAGGCACCCTGGATAGCTGACGACCGCCCACGCTGAACCTGCCGGAGCGGACGCCGCAACACCCGCGGCCGGACTGTCCGTCCTACTCACTTCTTAACTGCTGCGCTGCCCTGGGTGCGCCGTTAAATCGCCGATGACCTCTTCTGCGGTGTGGAAGGCCTCGAGTGCCTCACCGGGGGTGTCGTAGTAGCCGCCGGGGCCGAGGGCGGCGCTGATGCCGTACCGGTCGAGTTGCTCGCGCACCGGGCCGAGGACGCTGCTGACGGCGAAGCGGATGTGTCGGTTGCGGAGGTGCTCGATGACGCGGGTGAGGACAGCCGCCGCGGTGTAGTCGACGTCGCCGATGGCCGCGGCGTCGAGAACCATCCACCGCAGCGGGCTTCCCTGCGCAGTCAGGCCGGTGACGTCGTCGATGAGTCTGGAGGCGTTGGCGTAGTACAGGCTGGTGCCGAACCGGTAGACCGCCAGTCCTTCCTCGGTCCGCGCGCCGGGCCGGACCGGGGCCGGCTGCCAGTGCCCGGCCGGCGACTTCACCAGCACACTGTCGAGCGGGCGGGAGGTGTGGCGCAGGTGGTCGATGATCGAGACAGCGACGGCGAGCGCGATGCCTTCCTCGACCCCGAAGACCACGACCGCGGCGGTCGTGAGCAGGGAAATGGTGAACTCGTGGCGGCGGCAGGCCAGGATGCGCCGCATCCCGCGAACGTCGATGAGCCCGGCGGCGATGAGGAAGACGATCGCCGCCAGGGCGGCGATCGGCAGGCTGGTCAGCGGCCCGGTGAGCAGGAGCAGGACGATGAGCACGACCACGCTGGTCGTGAGCTGGGTCAGCTGGCTGCGCCCGCCCGCGCTGTCGGCCACCTGCGTCTGGGTAGGGCTGCCGTTGACGACGAAGGTGCCAGACAGCGCGGCGGCCAGGTTGGCGGCACCCAGGCCGATCAGGTCGGTGTCCTGGCTGAATGCCTCCTCGTACTTCCCGGCGTAGGCGCGTGAAGTCGCCGCGCTCTGGGCGAGGATGACGACGAACATCGACACTGCGGTACCGAACAGTTCGGCGGCGTCATGCCAGCCGAGCGCGGGCAACCCCAGGTGCGGCAGCCCCCGTGGGATGGGGCCGAGCACGGCCACGCCGCGCCCCGCCAGGTCCGCCGCCCGGCTCACGATGATCACGGCGATCACCGCGATCAGCAGGCCCGGGATCTTGCCGTTGATCGCCCGGCAAATTAGCACGATCACGATGACCCCGGCCGATACCGCCAGATCTGCCGCGTGTGCCTGTGGGAGCGCGCGGGCAATGTCGAGGAGCCTGACCGGGGTGGCCTTGCCCGGGACCGTCACCCCTAGCATGTCGGGGAGTTGCCCGGCTGCGACCTGGATGCCGACGCCGGTGAGGAAGCCGATCAGGACGGTACGGGACAAGAAGTTCGCCAGGAACCCCAGCCGGGCCAGCCGGGCCAGCAGCAGCAGCCCGCCAGCGAGCAGGGCCGCGAGACCAGCCAGCCGGACGTATTGCGGCGAGCCAGCGACCGCGAGACCGGCGAGGGCCGCGCTGAGTATGGCTGCTGTGGCGGAGTCCGCGCCAACGACAAGGTGGCGCGAGGAACCGAAGATGGCGAAGACGGCCATCGGGAACAACAGCGTGTACAGGCCGGTCACCACCGGCATCCCAGCGATCTTCGCGTAACCAAGAGCCACCGGAATGCTCACGGCGGCCAGGGTGATACCGGCAACCACGTCCGCCGTGACGCCAGACCGGTGCACAGGCAGCAGCCCGCCCATCACCGGCGGCGCTCGCAGCCGTGCCCGTAGGAAGCGCCCCCCGAATCTGGCACCGTCGCCTCCTCTGCCGCCGTAGTCGTGCCGGGTCGGCTGCGTGCCTTACCAGGTAACTGGGGGGCAGCCAGCGATGTAGTTCGCTTGCCAGCAATCATGCGTTTCCTTGCCGTTCATTTCTAGGTCGGTGGCGCGTTGCTTGCGCCGGATATTTTTGTGGCGAATGGGACAGATGCAGTCGGCCGTGCGGCAGGCGGCCTCGGCGGCGGGGGGTGCCGTGACCGAGACCGGTTCCAGGGACTTGATCACCGCGCTGGATGAGGCCTCGCTGAGCAGGTTCCATCTGCGGGCGGTGCTGGCGTCGGGGATGGGGTTTTTCACCGACGCCTATGACCTGTTCGTCATCGGGATCGCCTCCGCGCTGATCACCAAGGACTGGGACCTGAGTCCGGGCAAGCTCGCCCTGCTCAACTCCACGATGCTGTTTGCCGCGTTCATCGGCGCGTTCGTGTTCGGCCGCTTTGCCGACGTGATCGGCCGCAAGCGCGTGTACTGGATCGTCGCCGCGATCATGATCGCCGGGGCGCTGGGGGCGGCGCTGTCGCAATCGTTCTGGGTGCTGATCGCGTTCCGGTTCGTGCTCGGGTTCGGCGTCGGGGGTGACTACCCGGTCAGCGCGGTGATGGTCAGCGAGTACGCGAACCGGAAGGACCGCGGCAAGCTGGTCGGGATGGTGTTCGGGACCCAGGCGGTCGGGCTCATCGTCGGGCCGCTGATCGCGCTGGCCCTGCTCGGCTCCGGCGCCAGCGATGACGTGACATGGCGGATCCTGCTCGCCCTGGGCGCGGTGCCCGCCGCCGCGGTGATCTACCTGCGCTGCCGGATGCCCGAATCGCCGCGCTACCAGATCCAGGTGCAGGGAAAGGCGGAGCAGGCGGCGAGCCGGATGTCGGCCTTCACCGGCGGGCAGGTCAACGGGAACGGGAACGGCGCAGGCGCGCCCCGGGACGAGATGGGGCTGCGGTCCTTCCTCACCACCCGACGGTGGCTGATCACGCTGGCCGGGACGGCCGGCACCTGGTTCCTGCTCGACTACGCCTACTACGGGAACACGATCTCCACCCCGCAGATCCTCGGCCTGATCTCGCCGCACGCCTCCACCATGACCAAGATCGCCCTCCAGCTGGCCATCTTCGCGGTCGCGGCCGTGCCGGGCTACGTGCTGGCGATCGCCACCCTGGACCGGATCGGGCACCGGCGGCTGCAGCTGACCGGGTTCGCGATAATGGCCCTCTGCTTCCTGATCATCGCCGCGGTACCGGGGATGACCACCATGGTGGTCCCGTTCCTGCTGGTGTACGGGGTGAGCTACTTCTTCACCGAGTTCGGCCCGAACATGACCACCTTCGTGATACCCAGTGAGCTGTACCCGGTGAGCATGCGCGCGACCGGGCACGGGATCTCCGCGGGCGTCGGCAAGCTCGGCGCGTTCATCGGGGTCTTCCTGTTCCCGCTGCTGCAGACCTCGCTGGGGCTCCGCGGAACGCTGCTGCTCACCGCCGGGGTGGCGGTGCTCGGCTTCGCTCTAACTCTGGTGCTGCCCGAGCCGGCCCGGCGCAGCCTGGAAGATATGGCCATCAGCACCCCGAGCATGGCCGCCCCGCCTCTGCAGGTGGCCAGCGAGGCACAGACACCCTGAGAATCCTTGTTCCCTGGAACGCAACGCCTGGGACACACGCCGCGCGAAGCTTCTCCGGCTCCGGCTCAGGGTCGGGCCGGCTATCCGGGCACCGGTGTTCGGGCTCAGGCACGTGGAATGTCTTTACCAGTTGGCCGGTACTCCGCTAGGAGCACCCGGCCATCCAGTACCCGGTGACCGGCCAGTTCAAGATCGGCGGACTCCATGTCCGCGAAGGCCGCGTCACGCCCAGCTGGCCCGGCCATCAGTGGAAAGGTCATCAGTCGCAGCCGGTCCACCAGGCCCGCACTGATGAGCTGCCGGGCCAGGGACAGGCTTCCCCAGGTGCGCAATGGAAGGCTGCCGCCGGCCTTCATTTCCTGGACCTCATCGACAAGATCCCGGCTGCAGATCCGCGTGTTAGGCCAGGCCGCGTGGGTCAGCGTGCGCGAAAACACGACCTTGTCCAGCTCGGCTGTCCGGCCCCAGGACTTGCCATGTGCCTCCTCCGGAAGCCCCGCCAGAGCTTGGTAGGTACGCCGGCCCATGACCACGAGCTGCGGTGCGGCCAGCTCGTCCATGATCCATTCCTGGAGTTCTGGGCCCAGATAGCCGAAATATCCCGGCAGCCCGTCCGACCCGGCCCACCCGTCGACTGAGACGAAGATGTCGACTATCACACTGACTGCCATGTGCGCTCCTTCCCTCCTCAGGCCGCCAGTCCGGCACTGCTGTACGTAGGGACTCAGCGAGACCGGAAAGTCATCGGCGTGCCAGCCACCACCGCTGGCAGAGCCCCGCCCGGGCCCGTGGCAGGAATGCCGCAATTCGCATGAGTCAGCCTTTCTGCCACCGCGTGATCCCGATCGCGCGGGAGGCGGGCTGGTGCCGCGCCTCCCGCGCCGTGACCGCAACGAGCCGGGTACAGCTACCGGACGGTGAATTGGCCCGGCAGGCCGCCGGTCGAGCTATCGCCGACGTAGACGTCGACGACACCTGGGTCGACCTCGAACTGTCCCTGGTTGTTGTAGAAGCCGATGTTGCTCGGCCCCAGCGTGAAGGTGACGGTCTTGGTCTGGCCTGGTGCCAGTGTGACCCGCTGGAATCCGTTGAGCCGCCGGACCGGCTGCAGGATGCTCGTCCCGTCCTGATGGGTGTAGAGCTGGGCGACGTCATCGCCGGCCACGGATCCGGTGTTGGTGAGGTCCGCGCTGACGGTCAGCGTGCCGGACGCGGAGACGCTGCCGGCCGAGAGGCGCAGGTTCGTCAGCGCGAAGGTGGTGTAAGACAGCCCGTACCCGAACGGGTACTGGGGTGTGTTCGGCACGTCGAGGTACTGCGACGTGTATTTGTTCGTCGGGTCGGCCGGTCGGCCGGTTGGCAGTTCGTTGTAGGAGATTGGGATCTGGCCGACATCGCGCGGGAAGCTCATCGGCAGCTTGCCGCCCGGGTCCACTGTGCCGAACAGCACGTCGGCCACGGCGTTGCCGCCCTCAGTGCCGGGGAACCAGGACTCGAGCAGCCCGGGCGCGTTGTCCGCCACCCAGCCGAGCGTGAGCGGGCGGCCGTTCATCAGCACGACCACGTAGGGCTTGCCGGTCGCGGCGATCGCCTGGACGAGCGCGGTCTGCTGCCCGGGCAGGTCGATGTCGCTGCGCGAGGAGGCCTCTCCGGAGTAGGCGGCGGGCTCGCCCACCACGACCACGGTCACGGCCGACGCGTTGGCGGCGGCCACCGCGGCGCCGAACCCCGAGGTGGACGTGCAGTAGGCGTCGCAGCCCTGGGCGTAGGTGACCTTCGCGCCCGGCGCGGCGGCCTTGATGCCGTCGACCACCGGCACCACCGAGGTCAGGTCGGATGAGGAGTAGCCGATGGGCACGTCCGGACCGAGCTGGTCGGACGGGTCATCGGCGAGCGGCCCGACCACCGCGATCGAGGGCACGCTGGTGCTCAGCGGGAGCGCGTGGTTCTGGTTGTTGAGCAGCACCATGGACTGGTCGGCCATGGTGCGTGCCGCGGCCAGGTTCGCCGGCGTGAGCTCCGCGGTCTGCACTCGGGTCGGGTCGGTGAGCGGGTGGGCGAACATGCCCGCCAGGTACTTCAGCGTCAGCACGTGCCGCACGTCGTTGTTGATCGTGGCCAGGCTGACCTGGCCGGAGTTCACCAGCTGGGGTCCGTACAGCGTGTAGGTCGAGTACTGGCTCGGCACCTGCACGCCCATCTCGATGTCCACGCCCGCGGTCAGCGCCAGCTGCGCGGCCTCCGCACCGCTGGTCGCGTAACCGAAGGCTTCGAGTTCCTGGATCGCCTCGTAGTCGCTGACCACCGTGCCGCCGAACTGCCACTCGTTCCGCAGGATCGTGGTGAGCAGGTAGGGGTTCGCGGTGTCGGGCACGCCGTCCAGCGAGGTGAAGGCGCTCATCACCGTGGCGGCGCCCGCGTCGATGGCGGCCTTGTACGGCGGCAGGTAGATGTTGAGGAGCTGCTGCTCCGACATGTCCGTGGTGTTGTACTCGCGTCCGGCCTGCACCGCGCCGTAGCCACCGAAGTGCTTCACGGTCGCAGCCATCTTGTCCGGTGCGCTGAAGTCGTCGCCCTGGTAGCCGCGTACCTTCGCCGCGGCTATCGCCGACCCGAGGAATGGGTCCTCCCCCGCCCCCTCCACCACGCGTCCCCAGCGCGGGTCTCGGCTGACGTCCACCATCGGGTTGAAGGTCCACTTGATCCCGTCCGCCGTCGCCTCGCTGGCCGAGACCGATTCGTCGTTCTGCACGGCGGCCGGGTCCCAGCTGCTGGCCTCCCCGATCGGCACCGGGAAGATCGTCTTGTAGCCATGGATTACGTCCAGCCCGAAGATGACCGGGATGTGCAGCCGCGACTGCAGCGCGGACTGCTGGACCTGGTTGATGTTGTTGACGCCCACCAGGTCCAGGACAGATCCGACTTCCCCGCTCTTGACCTCGTCGAGAAGGGTCTGTCCCGGCGTGCCGTTCGGGCCGGTGGGGCCGGACATCTCCAGCTGCCCGAATTTCTCCGCAAGGGTCATCTTGCCGATCAGCGAATTGACCTGGCTGGCGATCGACGCCAGCCGCTGCCTGGTCGCGGACGATTCACCCGTGTTCGGCTGCTGGGCCGAGGTGAGGGCCGCCCGGCTGCCGGCCGCCCTCGTGCTCGCCGGCCCCGCGGTGGCCGCCGGCACTGCGAGCAGTGCGACCGCGGCGAGCGCGATGGCTCCTGAGGCAATTTGTGCGACGCCAAGGCGCCGCAGGGGACTACGCATCATTGCCCGTCCTCCCTGCCATGTCGGAGACGGGCCGACTGCGCCATGCCCACAGCCGGTGAAACCCGTCTGCTGACAACCTGAGTCTCGCACCGCTCCGCTGACCAGAAAAGACCATAAAGCATCAAACCTGCCACCGATGGCGGTCAGGATTGTGTGTTCGGGGGCCAGCGCCGGGCCCTTGATCCGGTTGAGCCGTGTCGGGAGCCCGCCCGCCACTTCGGCAATGACGCTGGCCGGCTCGCGGCTGGGGCGACCGCGTTACCCTGGACCAACGTTGGCTGGCGGGGAACCACCCGGCGCCGGCGGGGAGCCACCCGTTTCGAGGTGGAACTCAACGCGGGCGGCGGGGATACGTTCCTGCTCGCGGGCCAGCAGGGCCAGTGCGCGGGCATCGGCAGCGGTGGGGCGGTTTACGTCCAGGGCGCGTGGCCACAGCCGGGCATAGCGGACGGCTGCCACTTCGGCCGCATACACCAGCGCCTGACCGACCAGGTACAGCAGGGCGAACATGCCTGCCACGGTGGCGAAGCTGCCGTAGACGGGCCCGGCCTTGGCCACCAGCCTGGCCAGCAACGGCGTCCCGGCGTTGAGCACGACCGTCACCGCCGCCGCGCCCAAGATAGCTCCCGGCCATAGGGCCCGGACCGGTGCCGGCCGCGCCAGCAGCAACTTGGCACCAAACAGCAACACCGCGAAGACGACCAGCGCCGACCCGAGCACCGCGACCCCCCGTTCCAGTCCGGGCTCGCCGGGCAGCGCGGTGGCCACCACGGTGAGCGCACCCGTCGCCAGCGCCCCGGCCAGCAGCATCGCGAGCACCACGAGCACCCGGACGTACCGGGAGAGGAAACCGGCCCGAAGGCGGTACCGGACCGCTGCGACATGGTTCAGCGTCTGGTAGGCG
>JBEKCN010000094.1:0-8319 GCA_050014855.1 Streptosporangiaceae bacterium
GGCGACGATCGCGACCAGGATGGCGAGCACCACCGACAGCATCCGGTGCCGGGAGCGCCCCCTGTGCAGCCGGGCTGGCAACGCCGGTCCTTCCGGCTGCCCGGGCGATGGGGTGGGCGGCAGGTCGGCGAACAGCCCGCCCAGGTCCCGGTAGGTCTTGGCCCTCATGGCCTGATCGAGCCGCTGCTCGAACTCGGCCTGATCCAGCCGTCCGTCCCCGTAGTGCGCGGCCAGCAGGTCCGCGACCTCGGCGCGTTCGGCGTCGGAGATCCGCAGGTCGCTGTAGCTGCCGCGGCGGCGGGTGGCGGCCAGGAACGATGGGCGGCTCTGTGGCGCTGACATCTGCGTATACCCGCCGTCAGCGCGCACGGGAGGACAGGGACTGGATGAGGTCGCTCGCGATGGACTGCGGAGCACCCTCTTCGGGGATCAGCAGCCAGCCCGCGAGGTAGAGCGGCACGCCGACGCCGACGCCGACGACGGTGAGCACGGCCAGAATGATCCGCACGATGGTGACGTCGATGCCGAGGTAGTCGGCCACGCCTGCGGCGACGCCCGCCAGCATCCGGCCGTGGATGGGACGGCACAGTGGCTCTGCTACGGGGCCGGATGCGCGGCTGGTCTCGTTCTGGTCGGTGGCCGGGTTCTGGTCGCTGGACTGGGGTGTGGCAGTGGTTGTGTTCATGCCTCCAGCGTGCCCCTGCCGCATCGGAAGGGATATCGGGAAGACCCACCACCCGACCCTGATCTTCGGCCGTCCGGCATCGGGGGCGGATCAGGGTTTGCCCCAATAGCCGTGGGGGTCCCGCGGCGCGATGATGGAGGGGTGGAAATGCTTATGGAGGAAGGCGGACCGGGCCGGCGCCGGCCGCGGCGCCTGCCGTCCCGGCTGTGGTCGCGCGAACGCGGGAACGGCGGGCCGCTGCGGCGCAGGCGGGAGGACCGTCTCCTCGGCGGGGTGGCGACCGGCCTGGCCGCGCGGACCGGCGTGGACGTCACGGTCGTCCGGCTGGTCTTCGTGCTGACCGCCCTGCTGGGCGTCGGTGCGGCGGCCTACGTCCTGGCCTGGCTGTTCATTCCGATGGCGGATGAGGACGGCACCATCGCGGGCCGGGCGATGGCCGACCGGCGGGGCATCGCGCTCGCCGCCGCGCTCGGGTCGCTGCTGATCGTGGTGTTCTTCCTCGCCTCCGTGGTCGGCGCCAGCTGGATCGGCAACCTGTCCTGGCCGCTGGCCATCAGCGTGGCCGGCCTCGCGCTGATCTGGCGGAACGCCCCCGAGGACGAGCGGGAGAGCATACGGCGGCTGACCGAGCCGCTGCTGGGCGGGGCCGGGACCCGGCTGGGCATGGCCGGGCCCCGGAAGAAGTCGGCGACGGTCGTGCGCGTCGCCCTCGCCGGCCTGCTGCTGATCGGTGGCCTGGCCCTGCTGCTGATCGGACACGACGGCGCCGAGCTGCTTCGCCCACTGGGCGGCGTGATCCTGGTGGCTTCGGCGATCGTGATGCTGCTGGGTCCCTGGTGGCTGCGGATCGCCCGGGACCTCGTGGTCGAACGGCAGGCCCGGGCGCGGGCCGAGGAGCGGGCCGACATGGCCTCGCGGGTCCACGACTCGGTATTGCAGACCCTCGCCCTGATCCAGCGCAACGCGAACCAGCCGCAGGAGGTGATCAAGCTGGCCCGGGGCCAGGAACGGGAACTGCGCTCGTGGCTGTTCGATGGCCGGGCACCCGGTTCGGTACGCGGGGCGGCCGTCACCGTGGCCAGCGGAGTGCGCCTCATCCAGCAGGAGGTCGAGGCCGCCTATGGGGTGGCCGTCGAGGCCATCACGGTCGGGGACTGCGAACTCGACGACAATCTGGACGCCGTGCTGGCGGCCGCGCGCGAGGCGACGGTCAACGCGGCGAAGTGGTCCGGCGCCCAGGTCGTATCCTTGTTCGCCGAGGTCGAGCCGGCCGAGGTCTCGCTGTTCGTGCGGGACCGGGGCTGCGGCTTCGACCCCGCAGCGGTGCCCGGTGACCGGAAGGGCCTGGCCGAGTCGGTCCGCGCCCGGGTGACCCGCCGCGGTGGCTCAGCGACCGTCCGCAGCGTCCCCGGCGAGGGCACCGAGGTGTCCCTGCACATGCCGCGCCGCGCCAACGAGCGCCAGCCGAGCCGGGCATGACTACGCCGCCAGCCAGGCTGGGCAGCGCACAGGGAGCGGGCAGCACACAGGGAGCGGGGGACCGCCGACCGCGCGTGTTCATCGTCGATGACCACGCCCTGTTCCGGGCCGGGGTCCGCGCCGAGCTGGGCGACCAGGTCGAGGTGGTGGGCGAGGCCGACGACGTCGGGCCCGCGATCGCCCGGATCACCGCCTGCCTCCCCGACGTCGTCCTCCTCGACGTGCACCTGCCCGGCGGCGGCGGCCATTCCGTCGTCACCTCGGTGAAGGCCGCCCACCCGCAGGTGCGGTTCCTCGCCCTGTCGGCCTCCGACGCCCCGGAGGACGTGATCGCCGCCATCCGCGCAGGCGCACGCGGCTACGTAACCAAGACGATCTCCTCCGCCGAACTGGTCGACGCGGTGCGCCGGGTGGCGGGCGGAGACGCGGTCTTCTCACCGATGCTGGCCGGGTTCGTCCTGGACGCCTTCGCCGCTCAGCCTGCGGGCGGCGGCGAGGAGCGGCCGTCCTTCGACCCCGAGCTCGACCAGCTGACGGCCCGCGAGCGGGAAGTGCTCCGCCTCATCGCACGTGGCTACACCTACAAGGAGATCGCCAGCGAGCTCTACATCTCGGTCAAGACGGTGGAAAGCCACGTCTCCTCGGTGCTGCGCAAGCTGCAGCTGTCGACCCGGCACCAGCTCACCCGCTGGGCCACCGAGCGCCGCCTGACCTGAACTGTGCTGGCCCGGGGGCGACCCCCCGGAACCCCCCGAATGCGCTCCGCGCCCGCGCGGTGGTACCTCGCCGACACACCGGCCACTCACCGGGCTGTGTTGGCCCGGGGGGCGACCCCAGTGTGCCTGGCCAAATGGCCAACATGCCACTTCCCGTCCGCTGCCGAACCGGCGGCCGGGCTGTGCACCTGCCAGCCGGGGCGCTGGAGCTGGAAGATGATCCGCCGCAAGGTGTCCCGGCCCGGGACCGCCCAATCGGTCACTGGGCCGCCATGATTTCTTCCAGCCGGTTCAGCAACTCCCGCAGATACAGGGCCGCCGCGACGTGGCAGCCCTGGCCGTCGCCCTTTTCCGCGATGAAGCGCCGGGCCCCGTCCTGGGCGTGGATCGACCACTCCGGGTGATCTTGGATGAAGTGCTGTTGCCGGACGACCTGATCAAACGGCAGACCCATGACCGCTTCCCTTGCCTGACCCGTGGACCCGTGAGGGACCGTGCCCGGCTCACGGGTCAGCCAGCCGGGCACGGCCTGCGGCCACTGTATCAATGTGTATTAGGGCCTGTCCTGATAGATTCAGGCACACATCGGCCCAACCTGATCGTTTAGCCTCCTCAGGTGCCTGTTGATCATGGTTCGTCTGTGCCGCCGTACCGTCAGGTGGCCAACGAGCTGCGCGCCCGGATCGAATCGGGCGATCTTGCGCCCGGTGCGCGCGTGCCATCGATCACCACACTGATGCAGGAGTACGGCATCGCCCGCAACACGGCCCGCCACGCTCTGGCCGTACTCGCGGACGAGGGCCTCATCGAGGTGACTCCCGGCTGGGGCTCATTCGTAAAGGAGAAAGCCTAATTTCGAACAAGCCGCTAGGCTTGTTCGATAGCGCAGGCATGGATTGAAATAGACGGCGAACAGGCCGCGTAGGGACCGACGCGGATCATCGTGGCCAAGCTCAGCCAGGACGGGTACGACCCCTTGGAATCACTCGGATTAGTGGCAAGCATTGGGGCGCCTGAGCGGAGGCCGGGGCGTCGTCGGCCCGCCTCGCGAGGATCGGGCTGCAAGGACCGGAAATCCGAGGTGGAATCGGCTAGCGTCCCGGGTCGGACCCGTGCGGCGGATCGCTATCAGCGGGCGCCACGGTAAGGCGTGCGCTAGC
The DNA here is from genome assembly GCA_050014855.1 of Streptosporangiaceae bacterium. Lineage (GTDB taxonomy): Bacteria > Actinomycetota > Actinomycetes > Streptosporangiales > Streptosporangiaceae > Bog-532. Next base: position 4,041 of record JBEKCN010000094.1, read on the forward strand.
TAGATGCTTCCCCTTGAGCAGCGACCACGCGCGCTGCAGCGACACAATCAGCGTAGTGAAGACGATGAAGGACAGGTTGATCACGTCATCGCTGTCATGCGGATTGACTAGCAGCAGCACGCCGTATACGAACTGAGCCGCGCAGGCAAGCAACGTGACTGCCATCACGATGCGGTTACTGCCAGTGTGCAGCCGATGCTGGAGGCTGACGGTCGCGACGATAGTGATCACGGCCATGATCACAGCAGGCTCGCCGATGTTGGCCTTAGGAATGAGCCCCAGCAGGGACACCACGAACGAGTTCACCAGGCCGGTGAAGGCGGTGATCGCCAGCGCTTCGCCACCCGGTATGGCACTCGGCCCGAAGATCGTGTCGTCTCGGACCGAAACAGCGACGAACAAGAGCCCGATGAGTGCCGCAGCAGCTGTGGCAACCGCGCCAAGGTAGGCGTCGTACACACTGGACACCATGCGAACACAAGCTCGCATGGTTGATCTGTGATGTCAATCGAGAGTATGCACCTCGCCCAGGTGCTCATCGGCCCCACGACCCGGATACTCATCATCACCGGCCGCGTCCTGTCCGACGCGGAGCTGCTGGCCATCGGGAGCCCGCCGCCCGCCAAGCCGTAGGCGCGGCAGGAGGCGGCCCGGGCAGTACCGGCAGACCGATGCTGTTTCCCCGGGTCAATGCTGCGGTCATGTACCTGCGCCGTGTGCACCTTCCGGGCTCATTGGCGCTTGCCGGTACCGGGGAGCCACGCTGTTTCCTCGTTTATTGGCTCCGGCGGGCACCTGGTGTGCTTTTGCTTGCATCTTCCCCGGCCATCTGTCCGGCCAGTACCCCGATGCTCTTTTCTCTTGACCTTTTCTTTTGATCTTGTTCTTTATGTTTTGCCTGGGTGGGTGCCGTCCTGTGGAGCTGCTTCCTGACCTCGGCGCCTGGTTGTGGGGGTTAGCGGTTGCCATATGCCCATTAGGTCAGGAAGCGGTTAGCGGAACGGGTAGGACGGCACCCACCCAGGCCAGCGGCGGCAGCCGCTGTCTTCTGGCCCCGTACAGTGCCCGTACGGGCGGGCGGGCCGCTGGGTGGTGAGTGTGTGGCCGGTGTGTGTCCCTTATGTATCCCGTCGGGGTCCGGGGTGTCCCCGGTGTTACCGGTGGCACGTTAGATCATTCAGATACGCGGCGAGCCTCGGTGAGGGTGAAGTAGAAGGTGGCGCCGTTGTCGATCGCGCCTTCGGCCCAGGTACGGCCGCCGTGGCGCTCGATGATCCGCTGCACGCTGGCCAGGCCGATGCCAGTCCCGGGGAATTCGGTGGCGGAGTGCAGCCGCTCGAACGGCTGGAAGAGCTTGTCCGCATAAGCGGGGTCGAAGCCGGCCCCGTTATCGCGCACGTAGCAGCAGACCATGGCGTCATCGGCTAGCGTCGCGCCGAACTCGATGACGGCCTCGCTGCGCCGGGCAGTGAACTTCCAGGCATTCTCGATCAAGTTCTGCAGGACGCTGCGGATGAGAGCGGGATCCGCGGTTGCCCAGACATCATCCTGGATGGAAAAGCGGACCCGGCGGTCAGGATCACGGCGCTGGAGTTGCAGTTCGTCCAGGATCGAGGCGGCGCTCGCGCTGAGGTTGACCGGTCCGAGACTCATGTCCGCCCGTGACACTCGCGACAGATGCAGCAAGTCATCGATGAGCGTGGCCATCCGTTGGCTCGCCGCGGCGATACGCCCGGCATACTCCCGGCCAGTTTCGTCAAGGCGATCACTGTATTCCTCAAGTAGCGCCTCGCTGAACCCGTGCAGCGCCCGCAGCGGGGCGCGCAGGTCATGGGAGATCGTGTAGCTGAATACCTCCAGGTCCTGGTTGGCTCGCGTCAGCTCGGCCGTGCGCTGCCCGACACGAGCTTCGAGTTCAGCATTGAGCTCCCGGACCTCGGCTTCGGCGCGGCGCTGCGCGGTGAGGTCGCGCATGGTGCCAACGGCCAGCCGCGGCTTGCCATCCGCATCGCTGACCAGGCTGAGGCCCACTTCGGCAAAGATGACGCCACCGCCCTTGTGCAGATAGCGTTTCTCCATCGAATAAGTGTCGATCTCCCCGGAGAGGAGGCGCTGCTTGTTGGCGAGATCGGCAGCGTGATCGCCGGGATGGGTGATAGCGAGGAGCCCCAGGGACAGCAGCTCGTCGGCGGAATAGCCAGTGGTCTGGCAGAAGCAGGAGTTGATCCGGAGGAGGTCGCCGTTGAGTGCCACCACGCCCATGCCGACCTGGGCGTTGTCGAATAGGTCGCGGAGCTGCATTTCAGACTCGCGCAGGGCCGCTTCCGCGCGTTTGACCTGCGTGACGTCGTGGGCTGCGGCCATGACCCCGAGTGCCTGCCCGGACGGGTCGCGGTAGACCGCGGCGTTGTACAGCACCGATGTGATATGCCCGTCGCGGTGGCGCAATTCCAGCGGGTAGTCCCGCGCGCTGCCATCCCGGAAGGCCTGCTCGTAACCGGCCCGGGCCTGGTCCGGTTCGGTGAAGTAGCCGCTGAATTCGGTTCCGAGCAGCTCAGCCCGCGCGTACCCGGTCAGCTGCTCAGTGGCGATATTGACGTCCGTGATCATTCCATCCGGCCCGATCGTGACCATCGGGTTCAAGCTCGCCTCGATCAGGCTCCGGTTGTAGATGGCCGCAGCTCGGACCTCGTCCTGGATCCGCTTTCGATCGGTGATGTCCTGGCAGATGCCCAGCATGCGTTTCGAACCGTCAGCGTGGTCGCCCTGAACAACCGCTGCCATCAGGACCCACCGCAGCGAGCCGTCGGGCCGCACGATCCGATGCTCGGCTTGATAGGGCGTGCCGCCCTCCAGCGCCGCCGCGTACGCGTCGTTGATCCTCGGCAGGTCGTCCGGGTGGACAAGACTCGACAGACTCTCCAGTTTCCCGTCGAACTCCGCCGGGATCAGGCCGAAGATCTCACAGGCCGCCGGCGAGAAGGTGAGCATCTCCTCTTGCGCCGGGTCGTAGGTCCACCAGCCCAGGCCAAGGATCTGCTGAGCCCGCTCCAGGAAGGCGTGCTGCTGTAGCGGCGCTTCGTGTGCTTTGGCCGCCGGCGCATCCGCAGCGCGCTGCGCGGTGAGATCAGTCAGGACCAGGCTCCGCAGGAACATGCCGTCGAGGTCGAAGCCACCGACGTTCAGCAGCACGGGAACGGTCTTGCCATCGGGTCCGCTCAGGTCTATTTCGCCGCGAGCGCCGCCGCCGACGTCGATATCGAGCATCCGGGCGAACGTTGGCCGGCAGGCGTCAGGGATCAGGTCCAGCACCGCTGAGCCGACCAGTTCCACAGCGGTCTGGCCGGTCATCGAACAAATACACGGGTTGACGCTGAGGATAACCCCTGCCGGGGAGATAGTGGTGACGCCTTCGTCCATCGCGTCGACTATGAGCCGGAAGATACGGTCAGTCAGCGCTGGCGACGGCATAAACCTGCTCCTGCACGGTATGAGCGTTCCGCAGCCCCATCGCTTTTCTCCGGGCGGTCCGGTTGCGAGGCGGCCCGGACCCGTGGGTTTCGACGCCGACGATAGGACGTTTGAGCAGTGTCGGCACGCCGATGATCTGGTCGCGCTCGACAAGCTCGTGGCATTGCTGCGCGCCGCTGCGGCGAGTGAACCACCACCGCGGAGTGGCCGACGGTCTCGGCTCGGCGTGCCGCCGCGGAGCGACTCGGCGGCCGGGTTCCACACAGTTGGCAATATCGAGCCGCGTCACGCCCATGATCGCGCCCTGAGACTCCACGAGTGAGCCCGGCTCAGGACGCTTGCTCAATCGCAGCGCGTCCTCGCCCGCCCGCTCAGCCATCTCATACTCCTGTCCGTGGTCTAATGCAGACCGTTTAAGCCAGCCAGGAGATGCGGGGCAACGGCTTACACGACTGCGTGCCCGCCGGGACAACTACCGCCGCGATCTTCCCTCGCCAAGCCCTTGGACACCTGTCACACAAGCTGCAGGGCCGCCGCCGAACTAGCGTGACACCATGTAATCATACTAATACTTAAGGTAGTCGATGTCCGAGCGACCTCGGACATCGGGGGCCAGCAATGGCGGGGCAGACAAACGTGCACGCGACGCCCACCGCGCCTGTCCCCCGGCGACAGGTTCTGGTGCCGCATCAGCGAACGGTTGCCCCTTCGGCCGGCGGCAGCGCCCATTTTCTCCTCGAGAACACGGGCTTTGTGCCTGGTGTCGGTCGCGGCGGCACGCGTTCCGTCCGGCCGGGGTCGGCGGTGG
>JBEKCN010000095.1:0-8318 GCA_050014855.1 Streptosporangiaceae bacterium
CGTCGTGGTCGGAGGAAGACCGTGGGGCCGTCGTTGAGGCCGCGCGACCGGCCGGAATAGTCAGTGGCTGCTTGCTGCCCGACACAGTGCGCTGCTGACCCGCACCAGGTCCACGTGACGGCGCATCACCTGAGTCGAGAACTCACCGACAGGACGCATCACCGAACTCGCGTCCCGCCTAGGCTCAGCTCGCATGTCACTCACCTCGATGATCCCGGCCTGCCGGTCCCGCGCTTCCCGGGACACTCGCGTGTCCTGTCCGGTCGTCGGCGGGAGCACCCCACCGTGACGGAGGGCCTCCGATCAGCAAGCCGCGGCTTGACGCTGACGCTTATGACCACTAACGACGATAACCGCCTGACATCTATCAGACAATCCCTATAGGTTTAGTGGACATAACTCGCTGCGGGACGTCGCCCGGAGCGTGCTGGACCGGACGCTTGATCTGTCCGGGAGCTAACTGCGGCGGTGTCCCGGCTCACGTCTGTCGGGGCAAGATCGGTTACACCGATCCGCCGGACCGCTCCCGCGCCGGAATCGAGCCCACGACACTAGGGGGACGTGGAGCGGGCGGCTGACGGGGCTGGCGTCCCTACCGGGGAGGGCGATGCCGTTGGAGCGACGGTCGGGTGCGGCGTTTTGCCCAGGTGCGTCGTGCTGCTATTGGGAGCCGGACTCGTTGTCTTGGGAGCCGGGCTCGTTGACGTGACTCGCGCAGTGGGTCCTGGCGTGGTCGCCGGCTGAGATGTGGAGGGCACCGCGGTGGACGAGCCTGCGGGCTGCGCCGGGGAGGCGGCTGTGCCCGGCGGCCTGAGGTACACCCAGGCAGCGAGGGCGATCAGGAAGACAGCGGTCAGGACCCAGGTCGAGGTCCGCACCCGTCGCATCAGTCGTTCCCGGCCGGTTCTGCGGTTTCCAGAGTGGTCGGCAGGTTGATGCCCTCGCGCAGGAGTCGCGCCGCGATCCGGACCCGCAGCATCCGCCCGACGTCGAACTGCTTGCCGGGCAGCGTCCTGGCCACCACGCGGATCTGGAACTGGTCCACGTCGATGCTCTGCACACCCATGACGGCCGGGGGATCCAGCATCAGGCTGCGCAGTTCGGGCTCCTTGTACGCCTCTTCGCCAATCAGCCGCAGCAGTTCACTGACCCGGTTCACGTCGGCGGCAGCGGGCACCGGCACGTCGACCACGGCACGTGCCCAGTCGCGCGACAGATTGGTCACCTGGGTGATCTGGCCGTTGGGGGTGATGACCACCTCGCCGTCGACGGTGCGCACCGTAGTCACGCGTAGGGTGACGTCCTCGACGGTCCCAATCGCCGGGTCGGGCAGGCTCGGCACTGAAAGGCGGATAAGGTCCCCGAAGCCGTACTGGCGCTCGGCGATGATGAAGAAGCCGGCCAGGATGTCCTGGACGATACGCTGGGCACCGAACCCCAGGGCTACAGCCCCCACGGCGGCCGGGGCTACCAGGCTCGTCAGGGGGATACCGAGGCGCGCCAGGATAGCCAGGCCAGTCACGCAATAGATGACTACCAGGGTGGCCCAGGTGATCACCGACGCCAGGGCGTGACGGTGCTTCGACGCCTCCGTCCGGACAAGCGTGTCCGTCTCCCGGGCATTGGTGTCGATTCGGTCCGTGATCCTCCCGCCCAGCCAGGTCGCGAGACGTGTAAGCAGTATCGCGCCGGTCAGGAGCAGCACGATCTCCAGCCCGCTGCCGCGCGCCCAGAGGCCGATGTCAGGCAGAGACGTCGCACTCGAAGACATAGTTTTTCATCATGGCCGATCCGCCGTCGGCAAGTACAGCCAAGCCACCGGTTCCGCGGGACCCGCGGGTGCTGACGATCAGCCTGCACGAGCATCCGGTGACGCTGTGGCCGGGCACCGGGCTACCGGCCGATGCCGGTGGGCCGGGGGGCCGGGGGGCCGGGGGGCCGGGGGCAGTGGGATCGGCGGTCAACGTGGCGCTGCCGGCCGGGACCACGGACGCGTGGCTGCGCGCCTTCCATGCCCTTGTGCCGCCGCTACTGTGGCGAGTTCCGCAGGGCGGCACGGGGGGTGCGAAATTCACCGTTGAGCGTATGCTGAGCACAGGCTGCGATGGCGCCGCCAAAGAAATGGACAGGCAGAGCGGCACGAGTAAGAGCGGCAATTGTCGGCCAGCCCAGCCTTGCTGCGTAGGCGTTGCTCTGGACCCCGGTGGCGTTCCGTACCGAGACGGATGTTTGCTCACCGGGAGGCCGCGTTGGCACAGTCAGTGGCCGGTCCCGGCACGGGTTGCCGTCTGTTTGCGGTCATTTGATTAATCATCCCTTACGGGAAAACTGGCACGCGACGACAAGGAAGTCATCTGATGAAGGCGCTGGTGTACCACGGACCGGGTCAGAAGGCGTGGGAGCACGTACCCGACCCGAAGATCATCGACTCGACTGACGTGATCGTACAGGTGGACATCACCACGATCTGCGGCACCGACCTGCACATCCTCAAGGGGGACGTCCCGGCGGTGACCGACGGGCGGATTCTGGGACACGAAGGTGTCGGCACGATCACCGAGGTCGGTCAGGCCGTGAGCAAGCTCGCCGTGGGGGACCGCGTGATCATCTCCTGCGTCACCTCATGCGGCTCATGCTCTTACTGCCACCAGCAGCTGCCCTCGCACTGCCTGGACGACGAGGGCGCCTCCGGTATCGGCTGGATCTTCGGCCACCTCATTGACGGCACCCAGGCGGAGTACGTGCGCGTACCCTTCGCCGAGAATTCCCTGCACAAGATGCCCGGGGGCGTGAGCGACGAAGCAGGGGTCATGCTGTCCGACATCTTGCCCACGGGCTTCGAGATCGGGGTGCGCAACGGCCGCGTCAAGCCCGGCGACGTCGTCGCCGTTATCGGTGCCGGACCGGTGGGCCTGTCGGCGATGATGACCGCCGGGCTCTACGGCGCTTCTCGTATCATCGCCATAGACCTCGATGACAACCGGATCCACCAAGCCAAGCTCTTCGGCGCCAGCGACGGCGTCAACAGCGGCGATGCGGACTGGCAGGACAAGGCACTGGCCATGACCGACGGCCTGGGCGTGGACGTCGCGATCGAGGCCGTGGGCCTGTCGGCGACCTTCCAGATGGCCACCGAGCTCGTCCGCGCAGGCGGGACAGTGGCGAATGTCGGCGTGCATGGCAAGTCGGTGGAGCTGAAGCTCCAGGATCTGTGGATCAAGGACCTCGCGCTCACCACCGGCCTGGTGAGCGCGACGACGACGCCGATGCTGCTCAGGCTGGTCGCCCAGGGCAGGCTCACACCGGAGAGGTTCGTGAGCCACCGCTTCACGTTCGACGGCATCATCGACGCCTACGACACCTTCGGCCGCGCAGCGGAGACGAAGGCCCTCAAGGTGGCCATCATCCGCTAACGCACCGGCCAGGACCCGATCCGCCGAGCGCAGGCCGGTCCGGCGCGTCCGAACGGTGTTCGAGTGGAGAAACCTGGCTAGTGCGCCTGCCGGTGCTCCTCAGCGCGTGGGCGGTCGGCTCGGGTTCTGATGGCTTCCCCGTTCAGCGGAGTCGTGTCGCCTGGCTGGCCTCCGGCCGGGAGCGCCGCATCACCGGCGTGGCGCTCCCGGTCGACACCGGGTTCACCTGGTCGTGTTCCGCCTGTTCAACGGTAACGAGCTACGCTGCCGCGAAGCCGCCGGAGCGCTCGCAGACCGTTTCCTGAACGGCCTCTACGTGCGATTGCCTCGTGCTGGGCCCCCGGACGGGCCCAGCACGAGGCGTGGCGGGACTTTGCTGCGGTTAGGCGGGCTGCTAGCTGGAGCCGGCGGCCCCGTCCGGGCTGCGCCCGTTCGGGCTGGCTCCGTTTGCGGTGACGGGCGCGGTGCCGCTGGCCGGCGGTACCGGCGTGATTGCGGGCGGGGCGGGGGTGGCGGCGTTTTGCTCGCGGGCCAGGAAGGAGCCGAGTTCGGCGATGGTGGTCATCAGCGGGGCGGGGAAGACCACCGTGGTGTTCCTGTCCACGCCGATCTCGACCAGGCTCTGCAGGTTGCGCAGCTGCAGGGCCAGCGGGTGGGCCATCATCGTGTCGGATGCCTCGCCCAGCGCGGCGGCGGCCAGCGATTCCCCTTCGGCGTTTATGATCTTCGCGCGCTTTTCCCGTTCGGCTTCGGCTTGCTTGGCCATCGCACGTTTCATGGTGTCCGGGAGCTGGATGTCCTTCAGCTCGACCAGCGTGACCTCCACCCCCCACGCGACCGTGGCGACGTCGAGGATCTTGCGGATGTCCAGGTTGATCTTGTCGGTCTCCGACAGGGTCTGGTCGAGGGTGTGCTGGCCGACCACCTTGCGCAGAGTGGTCTGGGCGATCTGGTCGATCGCCGAGTTCACGTTCTCGATGGCGACGACTGACTTGACCGCGTCGGTGACCCGGTAGTAGGCGACCGCGGACACATCCACGCTGACGTTGTCGCGGGTGATGATGCCCTGGGACTGGATCGGCATGGTCACGATCCGCAGCGACACCCGGCGCAGCACGTCGGCGAACGGGATGATCAGCCGGAGCCCCGGCGCCCGCGGGCCCTGCACCCGGCCGAATCGCAGCAGTACCCCCTGCTCGTACTGCTTGATGATCCGCACCGCCATGGCCAGTCCGATGAGGGCCAGCACCACGACGATGACGAGAACAATAATCAGGACTTTCATAATGAGCCTCTATCAAGATGTGCCCAGCCCGAATTGGCCGGCCCGGCTGGTTAGTGCCCGGCCGAACGAACTATCGTTGGTGGGCCGACACCACAGACGACAGTGAATCCTGGTAAATTTCATGACAGGCCCAGGCGATGTCGCTCATGGCGGCCCTTTGTCAGCATCGGGCTGACCGCGCGGTTAACCAGTCATGCTGGTAATGAAGCGGGAGAACCTTTCTCCCGCTCACGGAGTTTCGAGCCGCCGCGTCTTTCCTGCACTGCCCAGCGAATAAAAAATCCGGGCCCTGCCGTGCCGCCGCGAATTTCGCGGGTGCACCTGCCAGGGTCCGGAGCAACAATTTTCACAATACGCGCCTTTCCCCCGGATGGGAAATTAAGCGATAATCCGGAAGGATCACCCAGAAGCCCGTACGGGTCCCCGGCGGCGATTACCGGGTAAGCGGCCAGACGCCACGGCCAGGCGCCTGCCCCGCGTCTGGTCAGAGCCTCCCGGACGCGCTGCTCGCCGCGGACGCGCGATCACCAGCGCGCCGGCGTGCGAGCCGACGGCGGCAGGCAGGGGCTGCCGACAGCAGGCGCCCCGGCCCTGCCTCAACCCGTTCTGTCGGGGGCATCGCATCCTCTGGCGCCAGCCTGGTAAAGACCGCGAACAGCGAGCCCAGACGGAGATCATCGCCAAGGAGCCTCTTCTCGATCCGGTCAAGAACCCGCTGCTGCCGGCCAGGCAAGCTCATGCTGGCCTGCCGGTCCCGTGCGCGGACGGGACCGCGGGCCACGCAACCGGGATTCCCCGCTTCCCGGCCCGTGCTAGTTGCATGGCATTCGAACCTGTACCTGAACGGCCGGCGAAACGCGCATAGCAATCCGCTCTTCCCTGGTAGTTCCGCCCCAGATACCGTGCGGCATCGTCTCCAGGGCGTAGGACAAGCAGTTATTTCCGACCTCGCAGCGGCCGCAGACCGCCTTCGCAGAGCTAGTCTGCTCCATCGCCCCGCCCATCACGCCGACCGGGAAGAACAGTTCGGGGTCCACGCCCTGGCAGGCACCACGCGCCATCCAGTCTTCGGAACGCGCGCGGGCCCCAACTCCCAGGATCAGGCGCCTCTGCCAGTCCGGTGCGGGGGCAGCTGAACCGTCGCTGCTCACCAGGCCGTCCCCACCGAGCGTGCCGCTGAACTCGCAAGACACACCGGAATGGCACGGGGCGGATGGTCGGGACCGCGGGGCAGCAGCGGAATACTCCGAGACATATTCATACCTCCGGTGAAAGCTAGTGCTCGCCACCGGGGTCTGGGGCAGTCTGACAACAGAACGGAATCGCGCGGCCGTCTCAGCCGGGCCGACGATCTCTCAACTGCTCTGCCAGCGTAGCAGCGCCCGGCGCGGCCCTGCCATGGCGGCCTACGTCTGCGGTCAGCCCGGCTGCTGGCCGTGCCCCTCGGCGACTGCGTCTGGACCGATGACCGCGACAAACGCTTCGCCACGAACCTCCACACGCTCATCGCCGGCCTGCAGGCGATGAGCCGGCCGATACCCGCCCGGGGCCCACCTCGCCGGCCAGAAACCTGGTGGTGAGACCGAACGGCTGAAAGTTCGGCCCCATTAGCGGGTGCGCAGGATGCTGGCGGTTCCCCCGATGACGTCGCTGGCAGCCTGTTACGCACCCGGCCCACAATCCGGATCAGGCTCCAGACGCAGCCTGCGGTTCACCACATCGTCGGCGGCATCGGCCAGCGCGGCGCCGACGGCGAACGCGTGCGCCCGCAGCCGGACGAACGCCTCCTCCAGGTTCACATCCAGCTGCACCGAGATCATCCCGATCGCCTGGTACACCTCGGCGCGCTTGTCCGACAGGCCATCCGGAGGCCGGTATTCCGGCGACCCGCTGATGCCGGCCGCGGCATCCAGCACCATCTGCAGCGCGATGTCGGCGAACACCAGCAAGTCCGCCAGCTCAGCGGGCATCAGCGGACCGGGGCGCGAACGGTACATCGAGAGCACCCCGACCTGTGATGGCCCCGGCCTGCAAGGGGACCGCGAACAAGGCCCGCACGCCGGCCATCACCGCTGCTGACACAAAACCCGGCCAGCGCGCCGCGGCCGACTCCAGGTCCGGGATCAGCGTCGGCGCCCCGAACGCGAAATCCTCCCCACCCGGCCCCTCGCCGGTCGTGAACTGCAGCTCCTCCAGCCGGGCACACAGGTCATCGGAGGCAAACAGCGGCTCGCGGGCCATCACGCCGCTCGTCGCCGTCACGCCCGCGCCGTCAACCCCGAGACAGCGGACCGCAGCCCGGCACAGCGCCGCCAAAGACTCCGGCCCGTCCCCCTCATGGGCAGCGGCGATGCGCGCCCATACCGTGGCCGTGCGTTCGCCCGCCACCTGTCACCCCCGGTCGCGGCTCCGGCAGCAAGGCGTGGTCCTGACCCGGCGGCTAGTTCGCCAGTAGCTTTCTCTTGGCTGACATTACGCTGGCTACCGGCTCATGTCCTCTCGGGTAGGGCGGGCAGTCTGGCTGAGACGGCGTTGCGGCGATGCCGGAGCCCGCCAGGGCCGGTGTTTTTGCCAGGTCGGATGCAATGGGCCCGATATTTTCAGCCAACCCGGGGAATGGCTGAGCCATGCGCGTCGGGAGCGCCAGGAGCCTCGGAGCGATCGATGATCCTTCCAGCACCCATGAGGAGGCCCGCACCATGGCCACGGAGAAGCAAAAAGAGGCGGCACGGCATAACATCGAGAAGGCTCGTGAGGTGCAGAGCGAGCGTGCTCACGGAGCAGATATCCCGCGCACCTCGGAGGGCCTGAGCACCGCAGAAAAGGATCGCCTGGCTGACGCGGAGTTCGCCTTCCCCGAGGAACGCAAGGAACCCCTCAGCGACGCGACGCACGTGCGGAACGCGATGGCGCGGTTCGATCAGGTCGAAGGGGTGACCGACCAGGAGCGGGACCAAGCCTGGAAGCGGATCCGGGCAGCGGCCAGCAAGTACGGCGTCCACGTCGCGGAGGACGACTGGCGCGACCTGCCCGCGGGAGGTAAAGGAAGGAAGCAATGACGTTAGCGTTCAGCCAGATCAGGCCAGCTCACCGGCAGGGCCATCCCGGGCTGGGCGTCACGGGCGTGGTCGCGCGGGGTTTCAGCCGCTGAACGCCGCGGCGTAATCGCGGGCGAACTAGCCGATGTTCCTGGGAGGCTGGCCGGTGAGGTCGGCGAGGTGCCGGCGGCGGGCAGAGCAATGCAGAGCATTGGCGCGCCACGGGTTCGGCAGCTCGTCCAGTCAGGCCGAATGTCCCTACCAAGACCGCAGCGCGGCCTGATGTCCTTGCTGAGATAAGCATGATGGCCGGTTACACACGGGCAGACGAGCAACCCGCTGGGAGCAGATAATGGCTGATTTCGGAGTCGCAGACCTATCGGCGCTGGAGATTCTTGATTCGCGGGGGCGCCCCACAGTGGCGGTGACCGTCCGGCTCGCCGACGGCACGACCGCGCGGGCCGGGGTGCCGTCCGGGGCGTCGACGGGATCACTGGAGGCGGTCGAGCGCCGGGACGGCGACAAGACCCGGTACGAGGGCAAGGGCGTCCTGGGCGCGGTCGCCGCGGTGAACACCGAGAT
>JBEKCN010000096.1:0-8704 GCA_050014855.1 Streptosporangiaceae bacterium
GTGGTCCCCGAGACCAAGGTCATTGGGCACCGCTGGTCGGCCCGCTCCTCGGACGTACGCGAGTTCCTGGCCCGCAACCAGGTGCCTTACCGCTGGTTCGCCGCCGACGAGCCGGAGGGCAAGCGGATGCTGGAGGCGGCCAACGAGGACGGGCTCACGCTGCCCGTCATCATCACGCTGGACCACGAGGTTCTGGTGGCCCCATCGGATGCGGAGCTGGCCGCCCACGTGGGCCTGGCCACCACGCCGTCCGCGGATTTCTACGACCTCATCGTCATCGGGGGCGGCCCGGCCGGCCTGGGCGCGGCCGTGTACGGCGCGTCCGAGGGGCTGCGGACGGTACTGCTGGAGCGGACCGCGACCGGCGGGCAGGCCGGCCAGAGCTCACGGATCGAGAATTACCTCGGCTTCCCGGACGGGGTCTCCGGGGCCCAGCTCACCACCCGGGCCCGGCTGCAGGCAGCCAAGTTCGGCGCGGAGGTGCTCACGACCCGCGAGGTGACCGGCCTGGAGATCAACGGCTCGGCCCGGACCGTCCGGTTCTCCGACGGGTCGGGGCTGGACGCGCACAGTGTGATCTTGTCCACCGGGGTGGAGTACCGGCAGCTGAAGGCGCCGGGCCTGGAGTCGCTGACCGGGTGCGGCGTCTACTACGGCTCCGCGCTGACCGAGGCGTCCGCCTGCAGCGGCAGCGATGTCTACATCGTGGGGGGCGCCAACTCCGCCGGGCAGGCCGCGGTCTACCTGGCCCGCGGCGCCCGGTCGGTGACGATCCTGGTCCGCGGGCCGTCACTGATCAAGTCGATGTCGCACTACCTCATCGAGCAGGTCGAGAACGTGCCGAACATCAAGGTCCGCACCTGCACCGAGGTGGTCGGCGCCCGCGGCGACGGCCACCTGGAGGGCCTGACGCTGCGGGACGCGAACACCGGCAGCGAAGAGGACGTCGAGGCCCAGTGGCTGTTCGTCTTCATCGGCGCCGCGCCGCTGACCGGCTGGCTGGACGGCGTGCTGCTGCGGGACGAGCACGGTTTCGTGCTGGCCGGCCCGGACCTGGCCGACGGCGGCGAGCAGCCCGCCGACTGGCCGCTGGACCGGCCGCCCTACCACCTGGAAACCAGCGTCCCCGGCGTGTTCGCCGCCGGTGACGTCCGCGCCGAGTCCGCCAAACGGGTCGCCTCCGCCGTCGGCGAAGGCGCCATGGCCGTCATGCTCGTCCACCGTTACCTGGAGAAACTGTGATCACCGACCAGCCGTGCCAGCCCGATGAGCTGCGCTCGCTGTTCCTGTTCGAGAAGCTGACCCCGGACCAGCTGGCCTGGCTGTGCCGGGAAGGCCGGGTCGAGACGTTCGAGCCCGGTCCCGTCTACACCGAGGGCGACCCGGCCACCTGTTTCTATGTCCTGCTTGAAGGCACTCTGGTGCTGCTGCGCCGGGTGGGCAGCGACGACATCGAGGTGAGCCGTACGTCCGACCCGGGCGTCTACGCCGGCGCGTTCCAGGCCTATCTGGGTGAGCGCGCCCCGAAGGCCTACAACAGCAGCTTGCGGGTGACGGTGCCGTCCCGCTTCTTCGTGCTGGACGCGGGCTGCTTCGCCCAGCTGATGAACGACTGGTTCCCGCTCGCGGTCCACCTGCTGGAGGGGGCGTTCTTCGGCAACAAGGCCGCCAACCAGGCGGTCAGCCAGCGGGAGCGGCTGCTGGCCCTGGGTTCGCTGTCGGCTGGCCTGACCCACGAGCTGAACAACCCCGCCGCCGCCGCGGTCAGCGCCACCTCGGCGCTGCGGGAGCGGGTGGCCGGGATGCGGCACAAGCTCGGCATCCTGACCAGGCACCCCTACCATCAGGAGACCCTGGAGCACCTGATCGACCTGCAGGAGCGGGCCGTGGAGCGGGTCGCCAAGGCGCCGGCGCTCGGGCCCATGGAGGCCTCGGATGCCGAGGACACGGTCAGTGACTGGCTCGACGGCTACGGCATCCAGGGCAGCTGGAACCTGGCCCCGGTCCTCGTGCAGGCGGGCCTGGATACCGAGTGGCTGGACCAGGTGGCGGGTCTCGTGGAGACCGACGACCTGGAGGGCGCGATCCGGTGGCTGACCTACACGGTCGAGACCGAGATGCTGATGAACGAGATCCAGGACTCCACCGGCCGGATCATGCACCTGGTCGGCGCGGCCAAGCAGTACTCGCAGCTGGACCGGGCGCCGTACCAGGAGATCGACGTGCACGACCTGCTGGACAGCACGCTGCTGATGCTCGCGGGCAAGCTCGGCCAGGGGATCAAGGTCGTCAAGGACTACGACCGGACCCTGCCCAAGATCCCGGCGTACGCGGCCGAGCTGAACCAGGTCTGGACGAACCTGATCGACAACGCGGTCTCGGCCATGGGCGGCCAGGGCACGCTGACGGTCCGGACCGCGATGGACCGGGACAAGCTGCTGGTCGAGTTCCGCGACACCGGCCCGGGTGTCCCGAAGGACATCCAGCCGCGTATCTTCGAACCGTTCTTCACCACCAAGCCGGTGGGGGAGGGCACCGGGCTCGGGCTCGACATCTCCTGGCGGATCGTGGTCAAGAAGCACCACGGGGAGATCAACCTCGTGTCCGAGCCCGGCGACACGCGCTTCCGGGTGTGGCTGCCCTTGAGCACCCCGGACCCGGACAGACAGGAGCCGGCATGACCGAGATACCTGGGGTCGACCCGTCCGTCCCGCCGAGCGGTTCCGGCTGCGTGGAGTGCGATGCGGTCGGCGGCTGGTGGTTTCACCTGCGCCGGTGCGCGCAGTGCGGGCACATCGGCTGCTGCGACTCCTCCCCGTCCCAGCACGCCAGCGCGCACTCGAAGGAGGCCGGTCACCCGGTCATCCAGAGTTACGAGCCGGGCGAGGCCTGGTTCTGGAGCTACCCGGACGAGCAGCTGTACGAGCGGGGCCCGGAGCTGGCGCCGCCGGACCACCATCCGCGCGACCAGAGCACTCCCGGTCCCCAGGACCGCGTGCCCGCCGACTGGCAGTCGCACCTGAACTACTGAGCCAACTACCGAGGCCTGCCTCTCACCAGTCCAGGCTGGAGCTGGTGAAGTGGGCCAGCGTGTCCACGTCGCCAGGCTGGTAGACGTGCCGCGGCGGGGTCTCGAACGTCGCGTACGGCGTCACCCGCAGCACGACCCGCTTCTCCTGCCGGGCCATCTTCTCGATCGCCGGGAACTTCTCCTCGGGCATCGGCTCGCCCGCCATCAGCTCGATCACCTTGCGCAGCAGGTCGGCTCCCTGGGCCGGATCGTCGTCCAGCTTCGCCCGCCCGTAGACCTGCAGGTAGGACAGCGGCCACTGCTCGTTCAGCACGCAGATGCTGACCCGGGGGTCCCGCCGCACGGCCTTGGCCTTGGCCCGGTCGGCCATGGTCGAGACGAGCATGTCGTCGCCGTCCACAACGTAGTACACGACGGTCATGGCCGGCCCGTGCTGCTGGCGGTTGTAGCCGAAGACACAGGTCCGGTGATCCCGGACGAACTGCCGCCGCTCCTCGCGATTCATACGCTGCCTGCTCCTTGTCTGCCGCGGGACTACCCGATCAGTTTGGCGCCTGCCGGCTGACCGGGCGGCAGCCGGGGGCCGTAACGTAGGCGCATGCGCGCATGGGTAGTGGCCAAGCCCGGGCCGATGTCCTCCGGGCCGCTGGAACTGACCGATGACCGCCCGGTGCCCGAGCCCGGGCCGGGCCAGCTCCTGGTCAAGGTCATCGCCTGCGGCGTCTGCCGTACCGACCTGCACCTGGCCGAAGGTGACCTGCCGCCGCACCACCCGCGGCTGACCCCCGGGCACGAGGTGGTGGGCCAGGTGACCGCGACCGGCCCGGGCACCACCCGGTTCGCGGTAGGAGACCGGGTCGGGGCGGCCTGGCTGGCCGGCACCGACGGGTCGTGCCGGTTCTGCCGGCGCGGCCAGGAGAACCTCTGCCCCGGGTCCAGCTACACCGGCTGGGACATCCCCGGCGGCTACGCCGAGTACCTCACCGTGGCGGACGCGTTCGCGCACCCGCTCCCGGGCGGGTTCAACGATACGGAGCTCGCGCCGCTGCTGTGCGCGGGCATCATCGGCTACCGGGCCCTGGTGCGGGCCGAGGTGCCCCCCGGTGGCACGCTCGGCATCTGGGGCTTCGGCGGCTCGGCGCACCTGGCCGCGCAGGTCGCGCTGGCCCAGGGCGCCCAGGTGCACGTCTTCACCCGTGCCCCGGCCGCCCGCGACCTGGCCCGCGAGCTGGGCGCGGCGTCGGTCCAGGATTCCTTCGACCCCTCGCCGGTGCCGCTGGACTCGGCCATCCTGTTTGCCCCGGTCGGCGACATCGTGCCGGCCGCGCTGGCCGCGCTGGACCGCAACGGCACGCTGGCCATCGCGGGGATCTACCTGACCGACATCCCGGCCCTGAACTACGACAAGCACCTGTTCCAGGAGCGGAACCTGCGCAGCGTCACCTCCAACACCCGCCTCGACGCCCAGGAGTTCCTCACCCTGGCCGAGCGTCTCAAGGTCAAGGTGACGACCACCCCGTACCCGTTCAGCCAGGCCGACCAGGCCCTCACCGACCTAAGAGCCGAACGCGTCCACGGCGCCGCCGTCCTGCAGATGTGAGCGCCGCCATCCGTCCCGCGGCTACCCGGAAGCCCGTTCCCGCTGCCGCCCAATCATGAACATTCTTAATTTTCCCCTGGCCGCGCTGGCGACCGCCCTGACGGTCCTCTTGTTCGCGTTCGGGGTGCGGCGGCTGCTCGGCCTGCCCCTGTCGCCGCTGCGCACACTGCTGGCCGGCCTCATCGCCTTCTTCAGCGCCTCGCCCATCATCCTGGCCCTCGGCGGGTCCTCGGTCAGCAGGTCGCGGACCACCCTGGCCGGCCTGCTGTTCGTCCTCCTCGGCGTGATCATCGCCCTGCTGGTCGGGATGGTCTTCCTCGTCGTAGCGGAAGCCCTGGTGCCGAGCGGGTCGCTGCCCGGGCCGTTCTACGTGCTGCGCGCCGCCCGCCGTCAGCTGGGCCGCACCCGGCGCTACTCGCAGATCACCCGGATCCTGTTGCGCCACGGGCTGCTGCCCTACGCGCGTGGTGGCCGCCGCTCGGAGCTGGCCACGCCCGAGGGACGGGCCCGGCTGGCCCGCTCACTCCGGCTGGCCCTGGAGGACGGCGGGGTCACGTTCGTCAAGCTGGGCCAGGTGCTGTCCACCCGCCGCGACCTGCTGCCGCCCGAATTCGTCAGCGAGCTGAGCCACCTGCAGGACGACGCCCCGCAGGTGCCCTGGCCGCAGGTCGCCGCCGTGCTGGAGGCCGGCTTGGGCGCGGGCGTGGACGAGGTCTTCGCCAGCTTCGACCGCGAGCCGATCGCGGCAGCGTCGATCGCCCAGGTCCACGCCGCGACGCTCACCTCCGGGGCCAGGGTCGTGGTCAAGGTCTGCCGGCCGGACGTGCGCGGGGTGGTGGACCGGGACCTGGACATCGTCACCCGGCTCGCGCTCCGGCTGCAGCGCAGCACCAACTGGGGCCGCGGCGTGGGCACGGTCGAGCTGTCCCGCGGGTTTGCCGACGCGCTGCGCGAGGAGCTCGACCTGCGGATCGAGGCCCGGAACATGACCGCCGTGGCCACCGCCGCGCGCGACCGCGGCGGGAGCGTCCGGATTCCGGTCCCGCACCTGCCGCTGTGCGGCGAGAAGGTCCTCGTCATGGAGTACCTCGACGGGCGCCCGCTGGCCACCGCGTCGCTGCCCGCTGCGGAGCGGGCCGCACTGGCCCGGAGCCTGCTGGATACCCTGCTCACCCAGGTACTGCTGGACGGCACCTTCCACGCCGATCCGCACCCGGGCAACGTGCTGCTGCTCACCGACGGGACCCTCGGCCTGCTCGATTTCGGGTCGGTCGGCCGCATCGACGCGGGCCTGCGCGCCGCGCTGCAGCGCCTGCTGCTGGCCCTCGACCGGGGCGATCCGGCGGCCCTGGCCGATGCCCTGCTGGACGTCATCGAGCGGCCCGAGGACCTGGACGAGCTGCGTCTGGAGCGGGCGCTGGGCCGGTTCGCCGCCCGGCACGTGGCCGCCGGCATCACCCCGGACGTGCGGATGTTCACTGACCTGTTCCGCATCGTGGCCGACCACGGCCTGGCCGTGCCGCCCGAGATCGCGGCGGTCTTCCGGGCCCTGGCCACCATGGAAGGCACGCTGACCCAGCTGGCCCCCGGATTCGACATCGTGGCCGAGGCGCGCCGATTCGCTACCAGCCAGCTCGCCGGGCAGTTCAGCCCGGACACGCTCCGCCGGACGGCGCTGGACGAGCTGGCCTCGCTGCTGCCCATGCTGCGCCGCCTGCCCCGCCGCCTGGACCGGATCACCGGCGCGCTGGAGACCGGCCGGCTGAGCGTCAACATCCGGCAGTTCGCGGACCCGTCCGACCGCCGTTACATCACCGGCCTGCTGCACCAGGTCCTGCTGGCCTTCCTGGCCGCCGCGGCCGGCATCATCGCCGTGATGATGATCGGCCTGCACGGCGGGCCCAGCGTGACCAGGACCGTGACGCTGTACGCCTTCTTCGGGTACTGCCTGCTGGTGGTGGCCGCGATCCTCGCCGTCCGCGTCCTGGTCCTGGTCTTCCGCCCGCCCATGTACCGGGATTGACGCTCAGCTACCTGGCGGCCCTGCCCATCGCCCGCGACCCTCCGAATCGCCCGCCCGCCGGGCAATCCCTTCCGGCCGCTGGTCCGTAATGAGTGCGGGTCGGCCCGCACATTTCCCGCACGGCCTGACGCGGAGGTACGGCGTGACGCGAATAACGACTTTAGCGGCGCTGACGATCAGCCTGGTGACGGCCGTCTCCATCGGGGTGACCCGCCCGGCCTTCGCGGCCAGCGGCGGTCTGGATCCCACTTTTTGGCAGCGGCGGGACGGTCCTGACCGACCTCGGCGTTAATTCGGTCGGCGCACAGATCCGGGCGGTGGAATACGACACCACCCTGCAGTCCAACGGTGACATCGTGGTCAGCGGAAACTTCGGGTTAGTGCGCTATCTGCCCAGCGGAAAGCTGGACACCAGCTTCGGCACTCACGGGCTGGCCCCGACCGTGGGCAGCGCGGCGGGCGTGGCGGTCGAGCCGAACGGCGACTACCTGGCCGTCGGCGAAGCCACCACATCGACCAGCTTCCAGGGCGGCGATGGCGCTACGGCCGTCCTGATCCAGCCGAACGGCGATATCGTCGCCATCGGCTCCTCCGAGGACAACGCGACCGCCCTGCCGCTTCTTCCCACCAGGCGCGTGAGCCCACGCAGATCGCCCAGTTACGGCACAGCACAGGCGATCACGGAGGCAACCAAGCTTCCGACCATAACGGCGGATACGTGAACAGCCATGACTGCCGAGTGAGCTGCGATCTGCGATCAGTTGACTGCAGAGGCGCAGGTCGGCGCTCTTGAAGAGTGCATCGTCTGGGCCGCCCGACTGACAGAGGGCCGGCCGTTGCCGGGCAGGAAGCTGGTGGAGGCCATGCGCAGTTCGCGCAGGCCTGCCAGGATTCTGCCAGCGGCATCGTAGATGCGTGCGGCCCCAAATCCCCGGCTCTCACCGGGTGGTCTGGGGCCTCACCTCACGTCCTCCGGTTTCCCCTGCGGGCTTTCCTCCGGTTTCCCGTTTGCCCGCCGGGTTCTTCCCCTTCGCCCGCCGTCCTCTGGTTTCCCTTCGTCCGGCGGTTTCCAGTTCGGTCCCTTCGGCCGTTGCCCGGTTCCGGTTCCCCGTCGGCTTCCCTCCGGGTTCCCTTTCCCTTGAGCAATCTTTACATTAGTGCTGCCGCGCGGCGGTTCCCCAGGCGTTGGTCCCGGGCGGCAGGGACCAACGCCACCAGTTCTACCACCCCGCTTGGATCGCGCGATCCGCCTGCACGACGGATGGGCAGCGGCTGGGCACGATGGGTGCCGCAACAGAGTCGCCTGTTACGAGCGACCGCGAGCGCAGGACATCGCCGCGCCCGAACTGCCCAGATCGGCCGTTACTTACGCGCACGTACGGGCTGTCGCCGGTGCGGAATGTGACCTGAGGTGCGTGCTTGCCGGGCAGGTGCTCAGCGCCCGGCGGCGGGCTCCACCGGTTGTGTTCTGTCACTTACCGGAGCAGGGTGAGACCGGGCTGTCGGCGGCCGCGGTCAGCCAGCCCGGAGGCGCGCGGGGATCTGGCAGCGGAACATAGTCCTGCTCAGCTCCGGCATAGGTCCAGGCCGGGCCGTGGTCGGCCAGCGCCGTCAGGGCGGTGATGAGCCGGTCGACGTCATCTGCGCGGCTGCGAGTCCCAGGCTGGCGCGTACCGCGGTCCCGGCCGGGTTGAGCCTGGCCAGCAGCGGGTGAGCGCAGAAGCGGCCGTCCCGCACGCCGATGCCGTGCTCAGCGGACAGGTATTGCGCGACCAGCGCTGCGGGCCAGCCGTCGACGGTGAAGCTGACGACGCCGATCCGGTCTGCCTCGTCCGGCCACAGCCGCAGCGGGCGCACGCCGCCGATCCCCTCCAAGCCGCCGCTGAGGCGGCGCAGCAGCGCACCTTCGTGCGCCGCCACCGCGCCGGCGGGCAGCGAAGCCACCTGCCAGCAGGCGGCAGCCAGCGTGACAGCGCCGACGACGTTCGGCGTGCCGGCCTCGTGCCGGGCAGGCGAGCCGGCCCAGTCCGTCCCGGCGAGCCGCACCTCG
>JBEKCN010000097.1:0-8176 GCA_050014855.1 Streptosporangiaceae bacterium
GTCTCCCGTTCGGTGACGTATCGGTCACCATCCGCCGCGAGCGCCCTGTCCCGGTGGTCATCGCGCTGGGCAGCAACCTGGGAGACCGGTGCCAGGAACTCCAGCGGGCGGTGGACGAGCTGGCCGCCACCCGCGGTCTTCGTATCACCGCTGTTTCACCGGTGTACGAGACCGCTCCGGTCGGGGGGCCCGAGCAGCCGGACTACCTGAACGCCGTCGTGCTGGCCGAGACGTCCCGCCCGGCCGCCGAGCTGCTGCGGCGGGCGCACACGATCGAGGTGGCGGCCCAGCGGACCAGGGAGGTGCACTGGGGCCCGCGCACGCTCGACGTCGACATCATCGCCTACGGCGCCGAGACGAGCAGCGATCCCGTGCTGACGCTGCCCCACCCGCGGGCGCATGAGCGCGCGTTCGTGCTGGCCCCCTGGCTTGACGCCGATCCCGGTGCCGTGCTGCCCGGGCGGGGCCGGGTGGCGGCGCTGCTGGCCGCGCTGCTGGGAGGCGGTGTCCGGCGGCGTGATGATCTGGCGCTCCGGGGGCCCGCATAGCCTGGATGCCGTGGCCATACTGACCGTGGCGGCGACCTTATGACCCCCACCCGCATCCGCACCCTGCTCGGTACCGCCGTGGTCTTCGCCGTCCTGAGCTGGCTGCTTCTCTCGCGCGTCTACGCCACACTGCCCCTGGCGCCGTGGACCGTGCTGCCGGCTGTCCTCATTGCGGCCGGCGTGGAGGCTTATCTCGGTTACGGGCTGCGCGCCCGGATTCTCCGGCGGCCCGGGACGCGGCCTCCCGATCCCATGTACGTCGCGAGGGTGGCCGCACTGGCTAAAGCGTCGTCCCTGACCGCGGCGTTGATCGGGGGGATCGCGGCCGGCTTCACGGTGACCGCGGCGGGCGCGCTGCCAGCCCGGGCGGCCGGCCATGACGTGTTCGCCGCCGGGATGACGTTCGGCGGCACGGTGATCCTCGCGCTCGCGGCGCTGTACCTGGAGCACTGCTGCCGGGTACCAGATGATCCGGGCCCCGGCCGGTACGTCCCGCCGCCCCGGCAGGCGGATCCTTTCCATTGAGATCCGGCCGCCCACTCACGCGGCCGAAGAGCAGCGTTACCGGGTTGGGCTGCCCTGCGCCATGACTATGCTCGGTTGGGATACCGGGCCTACCAGGGGCATCGGCCCGTCCGGTACCCACTGAGGACTGGAACGAGATGGATTCTGAATCAGGCGTTCCCGGTCAGCTCCCGCCCGACGGGGCAGGCCGGCACCCGGCCCGGCTACGGGTCGGTATCGTCGGGCCGGGGCGCGTGGGGACTGCGTTGGGGGTGGCGCTGGCCCGGGCCGGCCATGAGGTGGTCGCCGTGGCTGCGGTGTCGGACGCGTCCGTCCGCCGGGCGCGCGAGCACTTTCCCGCGGCCTCGGTCGCGGACCCAGCCAATGTGGTCGCCGCCGCCGACCTGGTCCTGCTCACCGTGCCGGACGACGCTCTGCCCGGCCTGATCTCAGGCCTCGCGGCCACCGGGGCCGCACTGGGGGGACGGCTACTCGCGCATACGAGCGGCCGGTATGGCGCACAGGTGCTCGAGCCTGCGGCGCGGCTCGGGGCGCTCCCGCTGGCGCTGCACCCAGTGATGACCTTCACCGGCCGCAGCGACGATCTGCTGCGCATGCGGGGGATCTGCTTCGGCGTCACCGCCCCGGACCAGCTCAGGGCCGTCGCGGAGGCGCTCGTCATCGAGATGGAGGGCGAGCCGGTCTTCATCGCCGAGGAGAACCGGGCCCTGTACCACGCGGGCCTCGCCAGCGCCGCTAACCACCTCGTCACCCTGGTGACCGAGTCGTGCGATCTGCTCCGGGCGGCCGGGGCGGCCGATCCAGCCCGGATGCTCAGCCCTTTGCTGTTCGCCGCGCTGGACAATGCACTGCGTCTGGGTGACGCGGGTCTGACCGGGCCTGTCGCCCGGGGTGACGTCGGCACGGTCGCCCGGCACCTCGAGGCGCTGCGCGAGACGGCACCCGAGGCGCTGGCCGTCTACGTGGCACTGGCGCGCCTCACCGCGGACCGCGCGCTGGCCGCCGGTCTGCTGACGCCGCCCGACGCGGAACGGCTGCTCGACGTGCTCTCCGGCGCGCACCGGTGACCGGTCCCGCGTCCCGGCCCGGCGGCCCAGTCACACCCGCCCTGGTGACCAGCCTGGGCGCGCTGGCCGCCGTGCGGGGCGGGCTCGGCGCGCCGGTCGTCCTGGTGCCCACGATGGGAGCGCTGCACGACGGGCACCGCAGCCTGCTGCGGCGGGCCGCCGCCCTGGCCTCGCCGTCCGGCTCTGTGGTGGTCTCCATCTTCGTCAACCCACGGCAGTTCGGCCCGGGCGAGGACCTCGACCGCTATCCCCGCACCCTGGACGCTGACCTGGCGGTGTGCGCCGGGGAAGGGGTGGCCGCCGTGCTCGCTCCCACCGCGGCCGACATGTACCCGGCGGAGCCGGTCGTGACCGTCGACCCCGGGCCCATGGGACAGCTGCTGGAGGGTCAGTTCCGGCCCGGCTTCTTCGGTGGCGTGCTGACCGTGGTCCTGAAGCTCTTCTCGCTGGTGCGACCGGATATGGCCGTTTTCGGTGAAAAGGATGCGCAGCAACTGGCCCTGGTGCGCCGGATGTCCGCCGATCTCAATCTGGATGTCCAGATCGTTGCCGCCCCCACGTTCCGCGACGCCGATGGCCTGGCGACATCCAGCCGCAACCGGTACCTGTCGGCCAAGCAGCGCCGGGTGGCGCTCGCGCTGCCCGCCGCGCTCGAGGCGGGCCGCGCGGAAGCCGCCGCCGGGCCTGCGGCGGTCGTGGCGGCGGCCCGCAACCGCCTGGACCGGGCTGGAGCGCTGGTTCCGGCTGGCCCGGCCGCCCCGCGCCCGGACGGTACCGCCGCCCAGATGCCGTTGGCCGTCGATTACCTGGCCTTGGTGGATCCGGGGACGTTCCAACCGGTCCCGCCTGGTTTCACCGGTACGGCGGTGCTCGCGGTGGCTGCGCGGGTGGGCGGCACCCGCCTCATCGACAATGTCCCGGTTGAGTTCGGCTGACCAGGCCGCGGGCGGAGGCAGGGGTGAAGTCAGGTACCGGGAGGAATGCGATGCTGCTGGCGATCGATGTGGGCAACACCAATACGGTGCTCGGGATCTTCGAAGGCGAGGAGGTGATCGAGCACTGGCGCATCTCTACGGTGCCGGACCGGACGGCGGACGAGATCGCCGTCGTGCTGCGGGGTCTGCTCGAGCAGAGCGCGGCCTTCAAGGACACCCGGCAGGATGGCGGGATCGACGGTATCGCGCTCTGCTCGACGGTGCCATCCGTGCTGCACGAGATGCGGGAAATGTGCCGGCACTACTACCGCGAGGTGCCAGCGGTCATTGTCGAGCCGGGGGTGAAAACCGGCGTCCCGGTCCGGATGGACAACCCTAAAGAGGTGGGCAGCGACCGCATCATGAACGCCCTGGCCGCGGTCCACCTGTTCGGCGGCCCGGCCATCGTGGTGGACTTCGGCACGTCGACCAACTTCGATGCGGTCAGCGCGCGAGGAGAGTTCGTCGGCGGGGCCCTGGCGCCCGGCATCGAGATATCCGTGGACGCCCTGTCCCGCCGGGCGGCGCAACTGCTGAAGGTGGAACTGACCCGGCCGCCTCACGTGATCGGGAAAAACACGGTCGAGGCCCTGCAGTCGGGCATCGTGCACGGGTTTGCGGGACAGGTTGAGGGGATCGCCGGGCGGATGGCGCGTGAACTGGCCCCTACCGATCCCGATTCGGTCACGATCATTGCGACGGGCGGCCTCGCCCCGCTGGTCATCAACGAGGTCAGCATCATCGACGCGCACGAGCCCTGGCTGACCCTGATCGGCCTGCGACTCGTCTTCGAGCGGAACGCGCCGGAAACCTGAGCCGCAGGCGCGGCCAAATCGAGGTGCCGGTGACCAGCCAGCACCGGTAGCCTCGGGCAGGTGACCGAGAACCATCCGGCCGATGACAGCCGTGACTTCGGCGCAGCGCCTTCCGCGCGGCCGGGGCCTGCCGGCCCGCCGCCCGCGGCCAGCGCCGATCTCCCGGAGCAGATGCGCGTCCGGCTGGGCAAACGTGAGGCGCTCCTGGAAGCCGGGGTCGATCCCTACCCGGTCGGTTTCCCGCGCACCGCCACGATCGCGGAGATCCGGGCCGCGTACGCCGGGCTGCCGCCGGACGCGGCGACCGGCGACTTCGCCGGCGTGGTCGGACGCGTCATCCTGTCCCGCATCGGCGGGAAGCTGTGCTTCGCCACCATCCGCGACGGGACGGGTGACATCCAGGTCATGCTCTCGCTGGCCAAGGTCGGTGAGCAGGCCCTGGCGGCCTGGAAGCGCGACGTCGATCTCGGCGACCACGTGGGAGTGCACGGCGAGGTCATCACCTCGCGCAGCGGCGAGCTGTCGGTCCTGGCCAACTCGTTCGAGATCACCGCAAAGAGCCTGCGTCCGCTGCCTGACAAGCACAAGGGCCTCAGCGACATCGAGTCGCGCGTGCGCCAGCGGTACGTGGACCTCATCGTCAACCCGGACGCCCGCCGGATGGCGCGGCTGCGCAGCGACGTGGTGCACGCGATCCGCGAGGATATGTACCGCCGCGGCTTCGTCGAGGTGGAGACGCCAGTCCTGCAGGCCATCCACGGCGGCGCGAACGCCCGCCCGTTCGTCACCCACGGCAACGCCTACGACAGCGAGCTGTACCTGCGTATCGCGCTGGAGCTGTACCTCAAGCGGCTCGTCGTGGGCGGTATCGAAAACGTCTACGAGATCGGCCGGGTCTTCCGCAACGAGGGCGTGGACACCACCCACAATCCCGAGTTCACCATGCTGGAGGCCTACCAGGCCTACGGTGACTACGACACCGTCGCCTTGCTCACCCGGGAGCTCATCCAGAACGCCGCGCGCACGGCCCTGGGCAGTACGCTGATCCGCCGCGCGGACGGCAGCGAGCACGACATCGGCGGGGAGTGGAAGGCGGTCACCGTCCACGCCGCCATCTCCGCGGCGCTGGGCGAGGAGATGGCGCTGGGCGAGGAGATCACGCCCGACACGCCGGAGGAGGCGCTCCGCAAGCTCTGTGCCCAGGCGGGGGTCCCGGTCGAGCCCGGCTGGAACCGCGGCCAGGTCGTGCTGGAGATGTATGAGCGGCTGGTGGAAAAGCAGACCGTCGAGCCGACGTTCTACCGGGACTTCCCGGTAGAGGTCTCGCCGCTGACCCGGGCGCACCGGGATGATCCGCGGCTGGCCGAGCGGTGGGACCTGGTGGCGTTCGGCGCCGAGCTGGGCACGGGATATTCCGAGCTGGTCGACCCGGTCGAGGAGCGGGAGCGGCTGACCGCCCAGTCACTGCTCGCGGCCGGGGGTGACCCCGAAGCCATGCAGCTGGACGAGGATTTCCTGCGCGCCCTCGAGTACGGCATGCCGCCCACCGGCGGAGTGGGCGTGGGGATCGATCGCCTGCTCATCATGTTCACCGGCGTGAGCATCCGGGAGACGATCCTCTTCCCCTTCGTCAAACCGGAGTAAGTCACGCCTCGATGCGGACGGCACCTACGAAGATGCTCCAGTCGATGGGCTGGACCATGACGTCCTGCCCGAAGGACGGCGCGTCGACCATGAGGCCGTTACCGATATAGAGGCCCACGTGGCTGATGTCGGCGTAGAAGAAGACAAGGTCACCGGGCTCGAGCTGGCTGCGCGAAATGTGTTCGCCCTCGTTCCACTGGTCCCCCGTGTAGTGGTCGAGGGTGACCCCCTCCTGCGCGTAGGCCCACATGACCAGGCCGGAGCAGTCGAACTCGCCGGGGCCTGCGGCGCCCCAAATGTACGGGTCACCGCGCCTGGTCAGCGCGGAGCGCAGGGCTACCGCGCCGACGCTGCTTCCCCCGGGGATGGCGATGTTCGGGTACTGCCCCGTCTGGTCAAAGATCGCCATGGCCTGGGTCATCGCCGCGCTGTTGATCTTGTTGATCTCGGCCTGGATTGCCTTGGTCTTGGCATTCATCGCCGACTCGAGTGCGGTCACGTTGGAGATCTGCTGCTCGGCGGTCTGGTTGGCCCGCTTGTCCGCGGCCTGCGCCGCCCGCAGCTGGCTCACCCTCGTCCCGTTCTCCTGGTCGAGCTCCTGCGTGACGGAGGCCTGGTCGAGGAACTGATCGGCGTTGCTGGCGGTGAGAATCTCCAGCGTCGGGTCATAGCCCGCGTTCTCGTAGCTGGCTGCGGCCAGCCTGGACACGGCGGCCTGGCTGGTCTTCAGGGCGGCCGCGTCGCGGACCGCCGCCTGCTGGGCTTTCGCGGCGGCCGCGCGAGCCGAGGACAGCTCTACCCGCAGGCCGTCGTACTGCTCGCTCAGCGCGTTGATCTGGTAGGTGAGCTGCCGGGCCTGGGACACCAGCGAACTCAGCGTCGGAGCCGGGGCGCGGGTCCTGGCGCTGCTGACCCCGCCGGGCAGGAGAAGCACTAGAGCGGTGGCGGCACCGGTGAGGGCCGCTGCGGCAAGCCAGGAGCGGGAGACCGCCGTCCGCGCGCCGCCGGGCACGGACCTGGGCAGATCCTCTACACCAAGCGCTGAACGCCGCACAGAGGCCTCCTCTCGCGGACGGCCTGTTCGACGGTGACATCATCCGTGTCAGTCGTCTATCGATGGCAACAGCGATGCACGCTATTGGATTCGGCAACGACGCGCGAACGGAATGACGTAATTCGCCTCATGTTTCGCCGCACGTAACATGCCGCCAGCCACGCGCCGTGACACCGGCTATGGTGGAGCCGCGATGGGATACAGGGTCAGGTCGGCGCGTACCGCCGACGTCCCGGGGATCCGCGCGCTGATCGACGCGAACCTGGACTCCGGGCGCCTGCTCGGCAAGGCCACCGTCACGCTGTACGAGGACGTGCAGGAATTCTGGGTCGCGGAACAGGAATCCGACGGCCTCGTCGTCGGCTGCGGAGCACTGCACATCCTGTGGGAGGACCTGGCCGAGATCCGGACCATCGCGGTCCGTCCGGGCTGCCAGGGGCACGGAATCGGGCGCCGGATCGCGCATGCGCTGCTTGACCAGGCCCGCGAGCTCGGCGTGCAGCGCGTGTTCGTCCTGACCTTCGCGGTCGCCTTCTTCGGCAGTCTTGGCTTCACCGAGATCTTCGGCACGCCGGTCGCGCCCGACGTCTACGCCGAACTGCTGCGGTCCTACGACGAGGGTGTCGCCGAATTTCTCGGCCTGGACTGGGTGAAGCCGAACACCCTGGGCAACACGCGGATGCTGTTGCACCTGCGGCCCGTCCCGGCGGCGCCACCAGACGCCTGATCCTGCTCCGGCGAGCCAGTCACAGCAACCGGAGCTGCCGGTCCGGCTGCGGTCGTCTGACCGGTACCACCCGGCCGAGCAGGGCTGGATCGATCGCGGCCAGGAAGGGAGAGGGACCGGTGGCCGGTGGACTCCCGGGGCCGTCCGCCCGTCCCCGTGGCTCGCACAGGTCAGAAACAGCCGCCCGCGGGCCCTCGTTATCCCGACGAAGAGCAGCCGTCGTTCTTCGGCGGCATCCACCGTCCGCCCGGGCGGCTGGACTGCCAGGGGACCAGGAAAGGTCCCTGGGCGTCACAGCGGCAGCGGGCCGCGCGGGCGCCGGCGTGGTCTCCGCCGCGCCCGGAAACGCTGCCGGCCTGGCTTCGTCCTGCTGGGCCGTTCCGGTGGCCCGCAGGACCTGCGGCACGCGCCGCGGAGCCCTGGCCCGGCACATCGAAGAGTGCGCCGGAACGGTTGAGTTCGCCGGAACGGAACAACCGGATGCGGCCGTACTCCCCGTCGTATCCGGCATCCTTGATGACCTCGCCCCGCCGCAGCCGGGTTATCGCTTCGGTGAGCGGCGACCCGCCGATGCGGGCCAGTTCCTCCGCCGGCACGTCCCGCAGGATCGCCAGTTCCGGCCCGAAAGCAGTCAACAGCCGGTCAATCACGGCGTTTACGCTCTTGCTCTTCGGCCCCACCAAGAGGATCTCGCTAATGATTTCCGCGAGCGGGACGAGATTATTGAAGTCAGCGGCGCCATCCGGCCGGTAGCCATCGGGGCGGTCAGCGAGTTCCGCGACCCGGTGCAGAACCCCGACGGTAACTGGTTTATGACACTCG
>JBEKCN010000098.1:0-8135 GCA_050014855.1 Streptosporangiaceae bacterium
CGCGGACTCGGCCCTGCTGTGCGCGGTCATGTCGCGGTACGCCTGGCTGGCCCGCCGGGCCGACCCGGCCGCCGCCGCGCTCGCCGTCCCCGAGATCGCCTGGACGGCGTTCGCCACCGTCCTGAGCGCCGCCGTCGCTCGCCGGAACGCTACCGATCGGTAACCAGCCCTTCGGGCGGCCGTGCGGCCGGATTATTCTTGTATCCATGGCTGGTAACCGATCGGTGCTGAACGGCCCAGCGGAAGCGCTCGGCGGCCGGTCCTGCTGGACCGACGTCGACGGCCCGGTCCACTACCTCGACTTCGGCGGTCCGGCCCGGGGCCCGGTCATCGTCGGCGTGCACGGGCTGGGCGGCTCGGCGGTGAACTGGTCCGCCATCGCGCCGCTGCTCACCGGCCAGTACCGGTTCGTGGCCCCCGACCTGGCCGGGTTCGGCCTGACCCGCCCGGGGCGCCGGGACACCACCGTAAGCGGGAACCAGGCCCTGCTGCACCGCTTCATCGAGTCGGTGCCGGTGACGGCGCGCCAGCCCGTCATCCTCATGGGCAACTCGATGGGCGGGATGATCTCGCTGCTGGAGGCCAGCTCTTCCCCGGCTAGGGTCGCCGCGCTGGTCCTGGTTGATTCGGCGCTGCCGTTCGTGCCGGCCCGTCCCGACCCGGTCGTCGCCGCCACCTTCGTCCTGAACGGCCTGCCCGGCGTGGGCGTCCTGGTGCGCGGCCTGCGCCGCGACACGCCGGCCGAGGTGCAGGTCGCCCGGCTCCTGGCGCTCTGCTGTGCGGATCCGGGCCGGGTTCCCGCCCGGACGGTCGGCCAGCACGTCGAGATGGAACGCCGCCGGCAGGAGATCCCCGGCCGCAGCCAGGCGCTCATCACGGCCATGCGGTCGGTGGTGCGGCTGGCCGGCCACCGCCGCGGCAGCACCTACCGCGCCATCCTCGATGCGGTCGGCTGCCCGGTCCTGCTGCTGCAGGGCGACCGTGACCGGCTCGTGCCGGTCGCCGTGGCCCGCGCCGCCGCCCGTGCCCACCCCTCCTGGGCGCTGGAGGTGCTGCCCGGCATCGGCCACGTGCCCCAGCTCGAGGCGCCGGAGGAGACGGCCCGGCTGATCACCGGCTGGCTGGGCGGGGACGGCCGGAACGGCCGGTCCGGCGCCGGCCGGTCCGGCGCCGGCCGGGCCGGAGCGGACGCCCAGGCGAGGCCGTTGCGAGCGGTGTTCCGCACCACCGGCCAGAAGGTCAGCCGGGCCCTCGGCCGGAGCCCGCAGCCCGGCCAGGATTAGCGCGGGCCCCGCCAGGACGATGACCGGACCGCAGCGCCCGCCCCCGGAGCTCACCGTCGGCCAGCTGCCGGCGCGCAGTGGCCGTCTCCGCGCTGCACTTCTATGAGGCCCAGGGACCGGCCCGCGCAGCCTGTGACCGGCCGCGGGGCCGCCAGCCGGGCCACCGCGAACAGAGGACCAATGTCCGTTCCATTGCGGTATTAACGCCCTGGTTGGAAGGCCTTTCGCGGGCCAGCCTGATCTTATCGACCGTGATGCCAGTGCGGCCGCTGCCAGCCGGGCCCGCCCCGCGCTGGGTCGACGGGACCACCTGGATCGTCGCGGTCGACTACGACTCGGGCTGCCGGGTGGTGTTCGGCCGCGGCGATGCCCCGGCCGTGCCGCTGCCGGACGCGGTCGTCGCCTCCTGCTCCATTCCCGGCTGGTACCGCCCGGCCGAGATCGGCGGCCGCCGCTACGTCGACGGCGGGGTACGGTCGCTGACCTCGCTCGGCCTGATGGCCGAGGCGGGCGTGGACGAGTTCTACGTGCTCGCGCCGATGGCCAGCACCGTGACCGACTGGCCGGGCAAGCCGCACGAGCGGCTGGAGCGGACCGTCCGCGGCCTGGCCACCCGCGCGCTGCTGCGCGACGCCCGCCGCCTGCACGCCCGTGGCATCACGGTCACCGTGCTCACCCCCGGCCCGGAGGACCTGGCCGCGATGGGCGTCAACCCCATGGACGCGCGCCGCCGGGAGGCCGTGCTCGATGCCGCTCTGCGCACCTCGCCCGCCTCGCTCGCCCGCCCGCGCGTCCTGGCCTCGCTGCCTGGCTGATCCCCCTGCTGCGCACGCCAGCGGCCCGGGTCCCGCCAAGATAGGGGGATGCGGATAGCGGATTCAGTGGCGCTGGTCACCGGGGCCAGCCGTGGCCTGGGCCGGGTCTACGTCCAGGAGCTGGCCGAGCGCGGCGCGGCCACCATCTACGCCGGGGCCCGGGACCCGTCCCAGGTCACCGGGCCCGGCATTCCGGTGCCGCTCGACGTCACCGATCCGGGCCAGGTGGCCGCGGCCGCCCGCCGGTGCGCGGACGTCACGCTGCTGGTCAACAACGCGGGCGTGATGACGCTCAGCCCGCTGGTCGGCGCGCCCAGCATGGACGGGGCCCGGGCCGAGATCGAGACCAACTACCTGGGCACGCTGGCCATGTGCCGGGCGTTCGCCCCCATCCTGGCGGCGAACGGCGGCGGCGCGATCGTCAACATGCTGTCGGTGGCGAGCTTCTTCACCAACCCGGCCAACGGCAGCTACAGCGCGTCCAAGGCCGCCGAATGGTCCCTGACCAACGGGGTCCGGATCGAGCTGGCCCACCAGGGCACCCAGGTGGTCGGCGTGCACGCCGGCTTCATCGACACCGAGATGGCCCGGGAGCTGGCCGGGGACGCACCCAAAATCAGTCCCGAAGACGTGGCCTGGCAGGTCTTCGACGCGATCGAGGCCGGCGCGGTCGAGGTCCTGGCCGACGCGCGGACCCGCCGGATCAAGAGCCTGCTCCCGGACGACCACGAGAAGATCTACCCCGCGGTGCAGGCCGCCTGGGACGCCCGGGCTACCTGATCCGCTCTTCCAGGACCACGGTGACGCGGTCGCCGGCGTTCTTCCCGATCGCCGCGCGGATCTCGCCGGCGACCGGCAGCTTGTGCCGGCCGTCCCCCAGCGCCATGAACGAGCTCCGGAAGGAGTGCCCGTCGATAGTGCCGCGTACCTTGACCAGGCCCCGGGTGCCGAAGAATTCCGCCGACTGCGGCCATACCACGTAGGTGTGGCCGCCCTTGGCCGGGCTCTTCTCCAGGGTGGCCGTGAACCGCGTGTCCAGGGCCCGGGCCGTCTGCTCGGTCATGATCGTCTCCTCTTGCCCGCTGCCGGTCACAAATGAGACACCGCAGCCCGGTGGATCTCATCTATGGTGAGGCCACCAGCGTCCCAGCAGGAGGTGGCCCGTGCTCGACGGCCTTAGCTACGACGACAGCGAGCCGCCCTCGGTGGGCCTGGTCCCGCCCGGTACCAGCTGGGAAGACGTGCACGACCACATCAAGATCGCGCACAACTTCCTGCTCGTCGCGCCGGAAGACGACGGTGAATACGCGGGCGCTTACTGGACCGGGACCGAGATGATCGTCCTGGACGAGCTCGGTACCGACCTGGACGAGGCGCTGGACGAGTTCCGCGACCTCCTGCGCCAGCGCGGCGAGCTCTAGGCCACCCCAAGTTCTAGTCGACCACGGCCTGGTACACGAGCTGCCGCAGCTGGGAGCGGATCGGGAAGGCGCTGGACGGCAGCAGCTGGGTGAAGAACGACGCGGTCAGTCCCTCGGCCGGGTCGATCCAGAACACCGTGCTCGCGGCGCCGCCCCAGGTCAGCTCGCCTTCCGAGCAGATGACCTTGCCGGGGACCGGGTCGATCGTGACCGCGAAGCCGAGCCCGAACCCGACGCCGGCGAAGGGGGTCTGGCCGGCTCCACCTCGGCTTTGAGCTCCCTCAACCCCTCACCTTTCGCACGCTTGCTCAGCGATCACGCATCACCCTCCGACGGTAGACAAGGCTCCCGGCGCCAGCCAGCAGGGCCGCACCACCGACCCCGAAGAGCAGCACGTCCTGGACGCCAGCCGTGCCGCCGCCGCCGGTGGACGGCGCGCCGATGGGCACCGGGCTGGAGGTTGCGGTCGGGGTCACGCTCACGAACGGGGTGGGCTGCACCGGCGCCAGTGGGGGGGATGCCGAGGGACTGGCCGACGGGCTGGTGCTCGGGGCCTTGGCGGTGAAGAAACTGTCGCTGAGCGACACGCTGGGCGAGGCGCTCCCGGCGGCCGTAACCCCGTTGCTACCGGTGCAGGCCGCCGTAGTGGCGAGGACGCTCAGGGCGCCGCAGCCAAGGGCGGTCACCTTCGCGCCGGGCCGTGCCCATGCCGTGGCTCTGCCCACCCTCATGGAACCTCCCGATCGGGCGCGCCATAAGGGCTCGGCGCAGCAAATGGCTTGTTTTTCATTGGAATATTAGGCTACGTGAGGGCAACAGTGTGCGGAAGATGGAGAAGGGTCATTGCCGGAACCTGAGTGGCGGCGAATATACGGGTTCCGCGTTGTCATATCGGCTCCGTCGGCCAGCCCGCCCCCGCCGCCGCGGCCGCCGCGGGCCCGGCTGGCCGGGTTCGCCGGCGTGCTGTTCATCCTGGCCGGACTCGTCACGGTCGGCGTCGCCCTCGCGTCCCAGGTCCACGCGCCGCAGCCGTCGGCGTCGGCCGCGGGCACGATCGGCGCTCGCGGACCGGCGCTGGACCCGTCGGCGCCGGTATCCGTCTCCATCCCCGCCATCGGGGTGAGCTCGGACCTGCTGGATCTGGGGCTCAATCCCGACGGCACGATGGCGGTGCCCTCCCTGACCACCAGCGCCGACGAGGCAGCCTGGTACAAGTACTCGGCGACCCCCGGCGCGCGGGGCACGTCGGTGATCGAAGGCCACGTCGACACCTATGGGGGGCCTGCGGTCTTCTTCCGCCTCGGGGCGCTGCGGCCTGGTGAGCAAATCGACGTGACGCTGGCCGACGGTATTACCGCCGTTTTCCGGGTCACCGGCGTGCGGGAGTACCGGAAATCCAATTTCCCATCAAAAGCCATTTACGGCCCGACCGGGTACGCGGCCCTGCACCTGATAACGTGCGGCGGCGCTTTTGACTACGCCAGCGGCCATTACCAGAGCAGCACCGTCGTTTTCGCGACCCTCGCCTCCTACCGCCCCGCGCGCTCTTGAGGCCAGCTCAGCGCGCAGGGTCGCCGCCGCGCGCCTCGGCGCCGGCCAGCCGCGCGTGCAGCCGGTCCCTGATCTCCTCCGGCGTATAGGCCCGGCGGCGCCGTTCGGAACGGGCGATCACCGCCCCGGTGGCGGCCACTCCGACGAATCCGGCCAGCCCCAGGATTTTCCAAACACGTCCTCGCTGCACCTGCCTAGGCTACGACCGTGCCGCCCATCACCCTGGAGGACGCGGCCGGGCTGACCCGGACCGGCGACGTATGGCTGTTCCGCGGGCGTACGCCCGCGGACCGCGCCATCCAGCTCGCGACCAACAGCCCGGTCAACCACGTCGGCATGTCGGTGGTGCTGGAGGACCTCCCGCCGCTGATGTGGCACGCCGAGCTGGGCCGGTCGCTGCCCGATATGTGGTCGGGCAACCGGCAGCGCGGCGTCCAGCTGCACGACCTGCGAGCCGCCGTGACCATCTGGTCGGCGAAGTACGGCGAGCGGGCCTGGCTGCGCCAGCTCGAACCGCCAGCCGGCCCGGAGATGGAAGATGCCGTGCTCCGCACCATCGCGCGGCTGGACGGCACGCCGTTCCCGAGCACCGCCGGGCTCGCGTCCCGCTGGCTGCTGGGCCGGGTGCCCCCGCTCGGCCACCGCCAGGAGGCCAGCCTGGAGACGGCCTACTGCGCGGAACTGCTCGCCGCGACCTACCAGGCCATGGGGCTGCTGTCCGGCCGGCGCCGTACGAGCTGGTACGACGCGGGGCGCTTCTGGAGCGGTGACGACCTGCGGCTGGCCGACGGGTACCGGCTGGGCGGCGAGATCGCCATCGGGATCTAGCTGCGCTCCGGCAGGTTGGTGGCGCGGCGCTCCTTGTCCTCGTCCTTAGTCCTTAGTCCTTAGTCCTTGTCCTCGTCCTCGTCCTTGTCCCTGGCGGCCTTCGAGAGGGCCCGGCGCACGGCGTCCACCTGGCCCTTGACCGAGCAGCAGCCCGGGATGGCACTGCATCCGCCAGCCGTCGTGCCCCCTTTGACGATCACCGGCAGTTCCGGATGCCACCACCGGATGTCGGCCGCCAGGCCTTTCTCGAGCCCGTGCAGTACGACGTCGGCCCCGGCCAGGACGTCACAGTCGGCCCCGCCCAGCAGCGGGCAGGATGCCGGGGCCCCGCCGGGTCCGGAGCAGAACGCGACGTCAAAGCCCGCGTCCCGGAACGCGGCGAAGTCGGAGATCTCCAGGGCGGGATGGTCGTCCTCGATGAGCAGGCGGGGACGACGGTGCCCCGATGCTGAATACCAGGTCCTCCCGGGAACTCGCTGCTTCATGGCTCCTCCTTACGCCTTCACTGGGCCTCACCGGGACCATCCAGCGGCAGGGGCCTTGGTCCTGCGCCCGGAGCCATCTGTCCTGGTAACGTGACGGCGTGATCAGGCCCGTGGTCAGCCTTTCCTGGTGGCGGGAGCACCGCGGCGACGTGCTGCTCGCCGACGTGCGCTGGTATCTGGACGGCCGTTCGGGCCGTGACGCCTACGGTGCCGGGCACCTGCCGGGCGCGGTGTTCGTGGATCTCGACCGCTGGCTCGCGGCCCCGGCCAGCCCGGAGGCGGGTCGGCACCCGCTGCCCGATCCGGCCGTCTTCGCCGACGGCATGGCCCGGTTGGGGATCGCCGACGACAGCACGGTCGTGGCTTACGACGACGCCGGGGGCACGGTCGCGGCCCGGCTGGTCTGGATGCTGCGGGTGACGGGGCACCCCGCCGCGCTGCTCGACGGCGGTGTCCAGGCCTACGACGGCCCGCCAGAGCAGACCACCGCACAGACCACCGCGCAGACCACCGAGCAGGCCGAGCAGGCCGCCCCGCCGCGCCCGCGGGCCCGGTTCACGCCGCGTCCCTGGCCGGACGGCCGGCTGGCCAGCATCGAGGACGCGGCCGACCCGGCTCACGTCGTCCTGGACGCCCGCGACCGGGCCCGGTACCGCGGTGACACCGAGCCGGTCGATCCGCGCCCCGGCCACATCCCCGGCGCCCGGAGCTTGCCCTGCCGCGAGAACCTCGCCGCGGACGGCACGTTCCTGCCCGTGCCGGAGCTACGGGAGCGGCTGGCCGGCGCCGGCGTGACGGAGGACGCCAGCGTCGTCTGCTACTGCGGCTCCGGCGTGACCGCCTGCCACGATCTCCTCACCCTGGAGCACGCCGGTTTCCCGCCGGGCCGGCTGTACCCGGGCTCCTGGTCGCAGTACAGCCACACCAGCCGCCTCGCGGCCCTGGGCGACACACCGTTATCCCACCGGCCTTCCGGGCTCTACAGCCGGCCGGGTGGCGCCGTGTCACGGTCGCCCGGCAGGCTACTGCCGTGACCACATACGCGGATTTCTTCGAGGGCTCGGCGACCGTGGCGGGTGCCCTCATCGGCCTGCTCTTCGTCGCCCTGTCACTCTCTCCGGAGCGGCTGCGGGACAACCGGTCGATCGAGCATCAGTCCATCGCCGCGACCGCGTTCACCGCGCTGGTTGACGCGCTGTTCGTCTCCCTGGTCGCGCTGCAGCCGGGCAGCGGCGTGGACTACGCCATGGTCATCTTCGGCGCGCTCGGCCTCAGCAGTACGATCGGTCTCGCGCACCGGCTCTGGCGGTCCCGCCATCAGGGCCACCTCAGCAACCGCTGGCCCCTCTTCATCGGCATCATCATCTGTGTCTACGCCGCCCAGCTGACCAGCGGTCTCATTCACGACTCGGCGGTCGGCTACAACGATCGCGCCGCGACGTTCGTCTACGTCATGTTCGGCGTCGGCATCGCCCGCGCCTGGCAGCTGCTCGGCGTCAAAGCGGGCGGCATCCTGGACGAGCTGGGCGTGGCCGTCTCGATTGCCCCGCCTCTCGAGGAGACGCCGCCCGACGATCCGCCGAAGAAGTAGGCCGGCCTCCGCCGAAGGCCTCGGCCCGGCCTCCGCCCGGCCGCCGACCGCCCCCACCCGGCGGCCGCCCGGCCACTGTCATCCCTGACGGTTTACGCGGCATCCCTGACGGTCTACCCGGCATCCCTGACGGTTTACGCGGCGAGCGGACAGCCGCAGGG
>JBEKCN010000099.1:0-8102 GCA_050014855.1 Streptosporangiaceae bacterium
CCAGCTGGGGACGGCCAGCGCGAGGACAGCACGCCGCCATGAGCTTCCGCGAGAACCCCGCAGAGCTGGCCAGGGCCCGCGCTGCCGTAGCGGCCTGGCGCGACCAGCACCCGGAAGGCACGGCCGAGCAGCTCGTCGCCGCGCTCGGCGGCCAGTTCCGCCCGGATTACGGGCCCGTGCTGCGCGGGGCGCTGTTCGCGATCGACCGGGACCGGGCCACCGGGAAGTGAGGTTCATGAGTACCGGAACAGCCGGGGCCCTCGAAGACCTCCAGGCAGCCGGGCGGCCGCGAACTCCAGCCGGCCCTTCCTCGCGCCCAGCGGGCTCAGTGGCAGCAGGCCAGGCTCGCGATCCGCTACGCCCCGGCCACTCCGGTCGGCACCTCGGGCGCAGCGATGCTCTCCTGGGCCCGGACCGGCCGGCGGCCGGCGATGAGCCAGCCGGCGAACGTAAGGACCAGGGCCACCACCACGCCCAGGTTGGCGAACGCCCAGGTGCCGGTCTTGCCGCCCAGGCCGAACGGCCCTAGCAGGTAGCCCTGCCACTTCAGCCAGCTGGCCGACGTATTGGTCACCAGGCCCCAGCCGATGACGGTCCCGGCCACCATGAGCGCGACCGAAACCCAGCGCACATCGCCGTACCGGCCGCGGATGTCGTAGAGGTCTCCGTCGGTATAGTTCCGGCTGCGCAGCGCGATATCGGCCAGCATGATCCCGCACCAGGCGGCGATGGGCACGCCGAGCGTGATGAGGAAGCCCTGGAAGGGCCCGATGAAGTTGTGCGAGAAGAACACCACGTAGATGGTGCCGGCGATCATCAGGGTGCCGTCGATCATGGCTGCGACGTACCGGGGGGTAGGCAGCCCGGCGGCCAGCAAGGTCAGCCCTGACGAGTAGATGTCCAGCACCGCCCCGCCCACCAGGCCCAGCACGGCCACGATCGCGAACGGGAAGAGGTACCAGGTCGGCAGGATCGTGGTCAGCGCGCCGATCGGGTCGGCGGAGATAGCGCTGTTCAGCGTGGCGGACGAGCCGGCCAGCAGCAGGCCGAAGCCGAGCAGGAAGATCGGAGCGATCGCCGATCCGAACGTGGTCCAGCCGATGACGCCGCCGCCCGAGGTCCGCCGCGGCAGGTAGCGTGAGTAGTCGGCGGCGGTGTTGACCCAGCCCAGCCCGAAGCCGGTGATAACGAAGATGGTCGCGCCGATGAAGGCCTCGGCCGACCCGGAGTGGATGTGCGAGACCGTGCCCCAGTGGATCTTCCCGGCCACGAGGATGAAGTTATCGCCACGTCTGCGGGCCCGGCCGTGGGCGGCGGATTCAACATCATGGCGGCCGCCGCCCGGCACGGCCTGCCGGTGCTGTACGCCGGTGGCCACGGCAGCGGGCCGTGGGGCGATCTGGTCCGTTCCGCGTTGGCCGCCGAAGGCATCGCCGTGCTGCGGCCGCCGGACCGGCGATCCGACACCGGCTTCGATGTCGCGCTGGTGGAGCGCGGCGGCGAGCGCACGTTCGTCACCAGCCTCGGCGCGGAAACCCTGCGTGAGCCGGGCAGCTGGGACGCCGTCCCGGTCGGGGCCGGTGACGCTGTCTACATTTCCGGCTACGGGCTGGCCTCGGCCGCCTCGGGCCCGGTCTTGGGGGAGTGGGCTGCCAGCCTGCCGCGCGGCGTACTGCTGTTCGCAGACCCGGGCCCGCTGATCGCCGAGATCCCGGCGGCTGTGCTGGGCCCGGTGCGGGCGCGCTGCGACTGGTGGAGCTGCAACCAGCGGGAGGCCTGGGCGAGCACCGGCGCGGCCGACCCGGCCGAAGCCGCCCGCCAGCTGCTCAGCCAGGCGGGTGGAGCCGATCATGGCCGGCGGGACAGCCCGCCGGGGGTCATCGTCCGGACCGGGGCGACGGGCTGCGTGCTGGCGCGTGGCGACCAGATCACCCACATCCCGGCCCCGCCGGTCGTCGCGGTCGACACCACCGGCGCGGGTGACGCCCACTCCGGCGTGTTCCTGGCCGGGCTGGCCGGCGGGCTGGCCCCGGTGGACGCAGCGCGCCGGGCCAACGCCGCCGCGGCCCTTTCCACCACGCGTCCCGGTCCGGCGACGTCGCCGGCCCGCGCCGAGCTGGATGCCTGGCTGGCCGCCCGCGCCTTACCGGCCTGCCTGACCCTACGGGCGGCCCGGGCCCAGCGGGCCGGACCGGCGGAACGGCCATGGCAGGATCGGGGGGTGGCCACGATCCTGCTGCTCTCGACCGCCGACACCGAGTTGCTCGCCGCGCGCGCTGCGGGGGCGGGTTACCGGACCGCGAACCCCACCCGTGTCCCGCTGGACGAGCCGGAGGCGCTCGCCAGGCTGACCGGCGGGGCGGACATCGTCGTCCTCCGCCTGCTCGGCGGGCGCCAGGCCTGGCCTGAGGGGATCGCCGCACTGCGCGCCACCGGGCTGCCGCTGGTCGCCCTCGGTGGTGAATCCGCGCCCGACGCCGAGATTATGGCGCTGTCCACGGTGCCGGCGGGCGTGGCCGCCGAGGCGCTCGGCTACCTGCGCGAAGGCGGCCCCGCCAACCTGAGGGAGCTGGCGGCGTTCCTGTCCGACACCGTCCTGCTCACCGGGGAGGGCTTCGCCCCGCCCGAGCCCGCGCCCGGCTACGGCGTACACGCCCTGCCCGAGCCCGCCGGTCCCCCCGCGGATGCACCCGCTCACGAGCGGCCGACGGTCGCGGTGATCTTCTACCGGGCACACGAGCTATCCGGCAACACGGGATTCATCGACACGCTCTGCGCGGCGATCACCGAGCGTGGCGGGACCCCGCTGCCGGTGTACTGCTCCTCGCTACGATCGGCCGATCCTGGCCTGGCGGACCTGCTCCGCCCGGCGAGCGCCATCATCACCACCGTCCTCGCGGCGGGGGGCTCCGCCGGCGCCGACCAGGGCGCCGAAGGTGACTGGGACGCGGGCGCGCTCGCCGGACTGGGCGTCCCGCTCATCCAGGGCCTGTGCCTGACCTCCTCCCGCGGGCCGTGGCAGGACGCGGCGGGGGGACTCAGCCCGATCGACGCGGCCATGCAGGTGGCCATTCCCGAGTTCGACGGGCGCCTGATCGCGGTTCCCTTCTCGTTCAAGGAGGAAGGACCGGACGGCATCCCGGTCTACCGGGCCGACCCGGAGCGGGCTGGGCGCCTGGCGGGCATCGCCGTCCGGCACGCGCGGCTGGCCGCCACGCCCAACCCCGCCAAGCGCGTCGCGATCATGCTGTCCTCCTACCCGACGAAGCATTCCCGGGTCGGCAACGCCGTCGGCCTGGACACGCCCGCGTCCGCGGTCCGCCTGCTGCAGGCCCTGCGCGAGGCCGGCTACGACCTCGGCGACGGTTTCCCCGACGACGGCGACACCCTTATCCACACGCTCATCGCGGCGGGCGGCTACGACACCGAATGGCTCACCGAGCAGCAGCTCAGCGCCGCACCGGCGCGCGTCCCGCTGGCCAGCTACCGCCGCTGGTTTTCTTCTCTTCCCAACGCCATTCAGCAGAAGCTCACCAGCCACTGGGGTGAGCCACCGGGTGAGCTGTACACCGACGGGGATGACATCGTGCTGGCCTCGCTGCGGTTCGGCAACGTGGTCGTGATGATCCAGCCGCCACGCGGTTTCGGCGAGAACCCGGTCGCCATCTACCACGACCCCGAGCTGCCGCCGTCCCACCACTACCTGGCGGCCTACCGGTGGCTGGACGAGGAGTTCGGCGCGGACGCGGTCATCCACCTGGGCAAGCACGGCACCCTGGAGTGGCTGCCGGGCAAGGGGCTGGGCCTGTCGGCCGAGTGCGCCCCGGACGCGGTGCTGCGCGACCTCCCGCTGATCTACCCGTTCATCGTGAACGACCCGGGGGAGGGGACCCAGGCCAAGCGGCGCGCGCACGCGGTCATCGTCGACCACCTGGTCCCGCCGATGGCGCGCGCCGATAGCTACGGCGAGCTGGCCAAACTGGAACAGCTGCTGGACGAGTACGCGACGGTCGCGGCGCTGGACCCGGAAAAACTGCCCGCGGTCCGGGCCCAGATCTGGTCGCTGACCCGCGCCGCCCATCTGCACCACGACCTCGAGGTCAGCGCCGAGCCGGGCGCCGCCGAGTTCGACGACTTCGTGCTGCACATCGACGGCTACCTGTGCGAGGTCAAGGACGCCGCGATCCGCGACGGCCTGCACATTCTCGGCGCGGCCCCGGTGGGTGACGCGCTGGTCAACCTGGTCCTGGTCATCCTGCGCTCGGCGCAGCTGTGGAGCGCCCGCTGGGGGGCGCTGCCCGGCCTGCGGGCGGCGCTGGGCCTGGCCGAGGGGGCCGGGAACGCTTCCCGTAGCGAGACCGACCGCTACGAGCAGACCGGGCGCGCCCTGGTCGAAGCGATGGCCGCCACTGACTGGGAACCCGCCCGCGCCGCCACCGTCGCCGCTACGGTGCTCAACGCCCCGCCGCCTCCCATTGTCACCGGGCCCGTTGTCCCTGGGCCCGATCCGGCGGCGGTGGCGCGAGTTCTGCAGTTCGCCTGTACCGAAGTCGTGCCGCGGCTGGCGGCCACCAGCGGCGAGATCGGCGCGGTGCTGCGCGCGCTGTCCGGCGGTTATGTGCCCGCCGGGCCGTCCGGGTCACCCACCCGGGGGCTGGTCAACGTGCTGCCGACCGGCCGGAACTTCTACTCGGTCGACCCGAAGGCCATCCCATCGGCCAACTCCTGGGACACCGGGGCCGCGCTGGCTGAGTCGCTGCTGGCCCGCCACCTGGCCGACGAGGGCAGCTACCCGCGCTGTGTCGGGCTGACCATCTGGGGCACGTCCGCGATGCGCACGCAGGGCGACGACATCGCCGAAGTGCTCGCCCTGATCGGCTGCCGCCCGGTCTGGGACGAGGGCTCGCGTCGGGTCACCGGCTTCGCGGTCGTCCCGGCCGAAGAGCTCGGGCGCCCCCGCATCGACGTCACGGTGCGCATCTCCGGATTCTTCCGGGACGCGTTCCCGCACGTCATCGCGCTGCTGGACGATGCGATGGCCGCGGTCGCCGGACTTGACGAGCCGCCCGAGCTCAATTATCTGCGGGCGCACGCCGTCGCGGACCACGCCGCGCACGGGGACTGGCGCCGGGCCACGACCCGGATCTTCGGCTCCAAGCCCGGTGCGTACGGCGCGGGCCTGCTCCCGCTGATCGACGCGCGGAACTGGCGCGACGACGCTGACCTGGCCGAGGTCTATGCGGTCTGGGGCGGTTACGCCTACGGCCGGGACCTGGACGGCGCCCCGGCCCGGCCCGACATGGAGACCGCGTTCGCGCGGATCGCGGTGGCGGCCAAGAACGCCGATACCCGCGAGCACGACATCGCCGATTCCGACGACTACTTCCAGTACCACGGCGGGATGGTGGCCATGGTCCGGTCACTGACGGGCCGCAGCCCGGCCGCCTACATCGGCGACTCGGCCACGCCCGACGCGGTGAAGACGCGCACGCTGGCCGAGGAGACGCGCCGGGTGTTCCGGTCCCGGGTGGTGAACCCGCGGTGGATCGCGGCCATGCGCCGGCACGGTTACAAGGGCGCGTTCGAGCTGGCCGCGACGGTGGACTACCTGTTCGGCTACGATGCGACAGCGAACGTGGTGGCGGACTGGATGTACGAGCGGCTCGCCGCCGCCTACGTATTCGACCCAGAGAGCCGGGCCTTTATGGAAAAATCCAATCCCTGGGCTCTGCGCGGCATCACCGAACGCCTCCTGGAGGCGGCTCAGCGTGGCATGTGGGCGGAGCCGGATCCCAAGACACTGGATCAGCTCCGTCAGGTCTTCCTCGATCTGGAGGGCGACCTGGAGGCCGAAGGCTGAGCGAAATTGCGATTCGCGCACTTGCGAACGAACGCTTGTGATTTTGAAGTCCAGTGACAGACTAGGAACCGAGAGTCAATGGAGGCGGCGATGGCTCAGGCGCAGGTCCCCACCGGGGTGGATCCCAATGTCCCCACGCCAGCTCGGATTTATGACTACATGCTGCGCGGCGAGCATTACCTGGACGTCGACGCGCGTGCCGCCCAGCAGATACTGAGCGTCGTACCGGAGATTCAGGACTGCGCCTGGTCCAACCGCGGGTTTCACCAGCGGGCGGCCAAGTGGATCGCCGAGCACGGTGTCCGGCAGTTCATTGACATCGGTTCCGGGCTGCCGACCGTCGGGAACACGCACGATGTCGTTCAGCGGGTCGCCCCGGACGCCCGGGTGGTCTACATCGACAACGACCCGATGGTGGAAACGCAGAGCCGTACCCTGCTCGCCGGAGCGGGAACGACCGTTGTGATCCGCGGTGACCTGCGCGAGCCGGACACGATCCTCGGCAACCCCCAGCTTCGCCAGCTCATCGACTTCAGCCAGCCGGTCGGGGTGCTGATGACGGCCGTCCTGATGTTCGTTTCCGACTCCTCCGATCCGTGGGGCCTGGTGGCGCGCTACATGGACGCGATGCCGCCGGGCAGCTACCTGTCGCTGTCGCATCTGACCGACGAGCGCAAGCCGCCGCTCACGGTGGAGCGGTTCCGTGCCATCTTCGACAAGGCCAGCGAGCGCATGCACTTCCGGTCGCACGCCGATATCGCGCGGTTCTTCGACGGCCTGGAACTGGTGTCGCCGTACGAGGGCGCCGAGCCGGGCCTCACCTTCACCGGTATCTGGGGTGCGGAGGATCCGGTCCTCGCGGACAGCGAGGGCCAGCGCTGGCTCTACTGCGGAGTGGCCAGGCGACCGTGATCGCCAAGCCCACGGTCGAGGAACTCGGCATCGACCCGGACGCTCAGGAGTGGCAGCGCTCGGGAGGGGGAGCCGGTGCCATTGAGATAGCTTTTGCCCGCATGACCTCAGCTGTTTCCAGGGCCGCTGGTGTTGTCCCAGGGGAAGCCATTGTTTCCGGGGGTTCTGGTGCCACCGTGGCTTGCGGGAACAATGATTCGGATGAGTTGGCCATGCCGCGCGACGGTGACTGGATTCTGATGCGCGTCGCCGATGACCCGGCTCGCCGGGTGCTCGTGTTCGACCGGAACGAGTGGGAGTGCTTTCTTGACGGCGCCCGCAACGGGGAATTCAATGACGCGGCGGATAATACCGTGCCCTAAGCTGACTACGCTACGTGCCAGGCTGACGACGTAGCGTCCCACGCTGACAATGTAACGTCCCAGGCTGGTAATGCCGCGTCCTGGACTGTCCGGGC
Organism: Streptosporangiaceae bacterium; assembly: GCA_050014855.1. Lineage (GTDB taxonomy): Bacteria > Actinomycetota > Actinomycetes > Streptosporangiales > Streptosporangiaceae > Bog-532. The sequence goes on from JBEKCN010000099.1 coordinate 7,230, forward strand.
GCCGGCGCTATGCGGGCGGCTGATCTCGGCAAAGTCGCAAAACCACCGGTGGGCACGCATCGGCGGGCACGCATCGGCGGGCGGCAAAAAGAGGCCGCTCGACCGGAATTTATGAAAAAGTATAGATTTGCGAATCGCAAGTTGGGTAACCTGAGGATGAAGTTCAGAACTCGTCAGAAGGGCGGGGCGGTGTGACCGACGATGCCTACGGCGCGACGATCGCCAAGCGCCGCCTGTCTGACCGCCTCGGCGAGCTGCGCGAGGCCAGCGGCTACACCGCGAACCATGTCTGCGACATCCTGAACTGGGGCCGGGGCAAGGTGGGCCGCTTCGAGGCCAACCAGTGGAAGCGCCCCGAGATGAGCGACGTGCGGGACCTGCTCCGCATCTACGGTGTTACGGACGGCGCGGCCGAGGAGGTCGAGGAGCTGGCCATCCGGGCCCGGGCCCGGCCCTGGTGGCGCGACTTCCCGGAGATCTTCGACAGCGAATTCCCCGGCTACGAGAACGACGCCACGACCATCCGCGCGTTCATGCCGCTGATCCTGCCCGGGCTGCTGCAGACGCCGGCCTACATCGAGTCGCTGCTGCGGACCGGTCCCCGGCCGCCCAAGTGGCGGCGTGATGCGCTGGCCGCACGGCTGCGGCGGCAGGAGATCCTCGACCGCTCCAACGGGACCGCCCCGATGCTGAGTGCCGTGATCACTGAGGCGTCCCTGCTGTACCGGTGGGGCACCCACGGCGACCGCAAGGAGCAGATCTTCCACCTTGTCGACATAGCGGGCCGGCGAAACGTCGAGCTGCGTGTCCAGCGTTTCGAGGACGGGCCGCCGAGCGGTGCGCATTCCATGGTCAACATCTTTGGCTTCGGCA